>JAUNXD010000045.1 GCA_030539985.1 Methanobrevibacter sp. | reverse complement strand
AAGAAAAATACGGTATTGAATTTATCAGAGGTAAACCAGCACAAATCTTCGAAAATGATGATTTAACCTTAACTATCAGAGCAGAAGACACTTTACTCGGTAAAGTAACTGAATACACTTACGACTTAGTTGTATTAAGCGTAGGTCTCGAACACTCTGCAGGATCTGACGAACTCAGACAAACCTTAGGTCTTTCCAGATCTGCAGACGGATTCTACATGGAAGCTCACCCTAAACTCAGACCTGTTGACACCTTAACTGACGGTGTTTACATTGCTGGTGTAGCACAAGGTCCTAAAGATATTCCTGACTCCGTAGCACAAGGTTCAGCTGCAGCATCCAGAGCAGCTATCCCAATGGCTAAAGGAGAAGTAGAAATCGAACCTATTATTGCATCCAACGACGAAGCTGTTTGTGGTGCTTGTCAAGTATGTGTTGAATTATGTCCATTCGCAGCGATTACCATCGCAACCGGTGTAGGTGGAAAAGAATTTGCACAAATTAACTCCGCATTATGTAAAGGATGTGGAACTTGTGTAGGTGCATGTCCATCTGGTGCAATGAACCAACAACACTTCAAAACCGAGCAAATTATGGCACAAATCAGTGCTGCTCTTGAAGACTTAGGTAAATAGATTTAGAGATTTATTCTCTATTTCTTTTTTTTCTTTTTTTGTAATTTTCAAAATATATTTATAAAATTTTCACTATAGATATTAATAACACTGTTATTAATGATAATATGAAAAACTCAAAACTCATTTTATACATATTGATGATTTCTGCACTTGCGATAAACACTCCATTAAGCATAATAGGAATGATAAGCCAGATTTCCCAATACTTCAATACCACTATTGCAATTTCAGGATTGTATGTAAGCTCATTCACGTTCACTATCGCAATATCTGGCCTGTTCATACCAGTACTATTTTCAAAATACGAGCGCAGGAAAACCTTCATTTTCATCTTAACAGTATTTGCGATATCAAACATAATAATCATTCTCACAAAAAGCATTGTTGTGGCGTCATTTTTCAGGATTCTGTCCGCCATATTCTATCCCGCATTCATATCACTTGCACTTACGGTATCAGAGCAGATTGCACCTGAAGGCGAAAAGCAGGACTATATAACAAGGATACTTCTCGGAATTTCAGTGGGAAGCATCGTGGGTTTGCCGATAACCACAGGTCTTGGAACAGTGTTCGGCTATCAGACGGCAATGTCATGGATTTTTTTAATCAATTTCACATGTCTGGTTTTAATAGTAATCTTCTTTCCACAGATTCCTGGTCAGTCAAAAGGATATGAACTGCCTTTTTCAACTTTAAAATCAAAAAAATTCATAATGGCTTCAATCGGCATAATCATGATGCCAATAGGTGCAAGCATAGTCTACAATTACCTTCCGTACTTTCTGCAGATCGTAAGCCACATTTACACTTACAGATTAAGCATGTTCCTTTTTGTCTACGGCATCTTTTCAATAGGAGGAACATGGTTGGGTGGAAAGCTTATTGTAAAAAGGGACAAGGCAACATTGATTATATTTCAGCTTGTCTGTGCGGCAGTATTCATACTTTTGTATTTTGCAGCGGATCTTTTAGTTCCGGTAATGATTCTTGTTCTGGCCTTTGGTATCCTGGACGGAATGGGTTATAACCTGATTCAGTATATTGAAACATCAGTGCTTCCGGAAAGTCCCGAACTTGCAAACGGTGTATTTTTAACCATTTTAAATGGTGGTATTGCAATCGGCATAGCAATTGGCGGATTCATCGTTGACGGTTTTGGAGTAATGTTCATATTCGTTTTTGGAACTATATTTTTGCTTTTGGCTTTTGTTTTGCTGTATTATGTTATTTTTGTTTTAAAAATCGATTTGAAATACAGTTAATGACATTACCATTGGTTTTTTTTGATTTTATAATTTAATTTCCAATTCGATATATATGACCGGTTTCGTTTGGCTTTTGGTTTTGATATTGCTGCCGGTAATGAGGGTCGAGGTCGATTATTTTGATGGTCGATGAGTTCCTTTTTTAGATCTTTAATCCTTTTTTCAATTTGGGTGGAGGCATTTTTTTGATAGAACTTCTTTTTTGAGTTCATATATAAATATTGCTTTTTTAATCTAAAAAAACATTCTTAGATTAATATTACTTAATTAAAGCAATATTTAGGCTAAAAAAATCAAATTATTTATAACTAATCTCTTACAAACTATAATTGGCTAGTCTATGAAAGCTTTTGCTTGCTTAAATTAAATCACTTCTACAAAAATTAAGGTGATAATATGAGTAAAAAAAGCGAATTATTACTAATATTAATAATAACTACTTTAAAACTCATTACCATTATCATAAAAAAATTCTTTTAAATTAGACTGTTGAACGCCAAAAAATTTTGAGTTTTAGAATTTCCTCTGGTAAGATTTTCTCGCTTTCATTATACGTATCAAAAATTTTAAATAATCTAGAAAAGTAAAATTATATTGTACAAGATTTATTAGAATTTTTTTTAATAATTTGTATATTTTTGTAGAAGTAATATGAAGTTAGATTTTTCTAACTTTATATTTTATTTAACTTTTTTTCCGAATTACTTTTTTCTTAAAATCAAGCTTTTTAATTTTTTCATAACTATTATATTACATAATAAACAAAAATTAAACCATAAATATATAATTGGATATTAGGTGTAGTAAATGACTAATTATCATGATGAAATTTTAAACTTTGAAAAAATAGCAAAAGAACATACTGAGTACATGAGAAACAGTATCAATTTAATCGCTTCTGAAAACGTTACAAGCGTAGAGGTAACAGAAGCGCTTGCAACTGATTTTGCACACAGATACGCTGAAGGTCAGGCATTCGAAAGATTCTACGAAGGATGCCAATATGTGGATTTGATTGAGGATAAAACCAAAAAACTTTCCTGTAAAGTTTATGACTGTGATTATGCTAATGTTCAACCTGTTTCAGGTGTAACAGCAAATCTTGCAGCATTTTTTGGATTTGCAAAACCTGGTGAAAAGGTAATGGCGCTTGAAGTACCGTCAGGAGGCCACATTTCCCACGCTGATGTAAGTGCGGCTGGTATCCGTGGACTCAAGACAGTTTTCCACCCATTGGATAAAAACGTAATGAACATTGACATTGACGCAATGAACAAGAAAATCCTAGAAGAAAAACCGCAAATCGTACTTTTCGGTGGAAGCCTATTCCTGTTCCCACACCCAATTAAGGAAGCTCGTGAAGCGGCTGATGAGGTTGGAGCTACAATCATGTATGACGGAGCTCACGTACTTGGATTAATTGCAGGCGGACAGTTCCAGCAACCTTTAAAAGAAGGAGCAGACCTCATGATGGGAAGTACCCACAAGACATTCCCAGGTCCACAGGGAGGAATCATTCTCTCACATGAGGAAAATGCTGAAATAATCGATGAAGCGGTATTCCCTGGTGTCGTAAGTAACCACCACCTTCACCACTTGTTAGGTTTAGGTATTGCAACCGCTGAAATGCTTGAGTTCGGTGAAGCTTACGCTAAACAGATTATCAAAAATGCACAGGCATTAGGTCAGGCAATGTATGAAAGAGGATTCAACGTATTATGCGAAGACTTAGGATTCACCGAGTCCCACCAGATTGCAGTTGACTTAACCAACATCAGATCAGCATCAGACATTGCAAAAGAACTTGCTGACAACAACGTTATCCTAAACAAAAACCTCCTGCCTGGAGATAACCGTGACAACTCAGATGATCCTTCCGGTATCAGAATAGGTACCCAGGAAATCACCAGAAGAGGTCTAAAGGAAAAAGAAATGGATGAGGTTGCCGAGTTCATCAAACGTGTAGCGGTTGATAAGGAAGACATTGCTGATGAAGTAGCGGAATTCATGAACCAGTACACTAAACTCGATTATGCATTCTCAGACAGGGAAGCTTACCAATATCACAGATTAGATTAAAATGAGAATCGGATTTGCATTTACTGGAGCCGGTCATTTACTTCGTGAATCAGTCAAATTGGCTGTTGAGCTGTCAAAAAGCCATGAGGTCACAGTATTTCTATCAGGAGCAGCAGAAGAAGTCCTTAAAATGTATGGACTTTATGAAAGTGTTGTCAATATAACCGGTGGAAAATATCGTGAACTGGCCACTGATTCAAACCAAAAATTCTCATATCCAATTACAGGCCGTTTGTCATTGGGCAAATACGACTTGCTTATAGTTTCTCCAGCTACAGCAAATACCGTTTCAAAAATTGTTTACGGAATCGCAGATACTCTGGTTACAAATGCCGTTGCGCAGGCAGGAAAAGGAGCCGTACCGGTTTATATGGTGCCTGTTGACATTCATCCGGGACCAATTGACACTGTTCTGCCTTCAAAAATTGAACTGTCAAAGTGTCAGGGCTGTGATGACTGCGTTGCCGCACTCGTATGTGATCAGGGGGCTATCATCCCCCACTCTGAAATTGACCTGACAAAATGCATCGGATGCGGACTGTGCAGGAATTCATGTCCTAATGATGCGATTTCAGAAGGAAAAATCATTACAATCTACATGAGGGATATTGACATTGAAAATACCCGAAAATTGGAAAGCATTGATGATATCAAGATTTTTGAAAAGCCTGAAGATATTTTAGAACGACTCTAACAGGCATAATATTTTAATTTTCTAAAAAAAGAATTGGGGAATTAAAATTCCTTATCTGCAAAGATTTCGTCATATTCTATTTCCATTCCCATCATTTTGTATAATGCATATATTCTATCCTTGTCTGAGAGAATATTAGGATCTATTTCTCTTTCACGTGCAAGTCTGATTTCTTCTGGGTCAGTTATCCGTTTTCGGCAATTGTATTCAGCAATTTTTGAATCAATATCCATAGGAACATACTCTTTTTTGTTAATTGTATCTCTTTCATGTTTTTATCATTTAAATATTTTGATAGTTGATTTCCGTATTTGATATCACACATCTTGTTAATTAATAACTCTTTATTTTTAAATTAAAAAGTAATCATTTAATAAATGATTTTTAAAAGCAATTTAATAGTTTTGAAGCAATATTATAATAAAATTATTTATTTAAAAAGCATTTTTAATTTTGTTTTCTTATTAATTCAAAAAATATTGTTCAAAAAAATTCTAAACAATCTCCAATTCTTAAATTCAGACTGTTTTTTCTACATTCCAAAATATATTTGGCCTGTTTTTCAGGTTTATGGAATTTCCACGGTTTCAGACTAGCCTTTTCAAAAATAACTCTGTTTTCATCTAGAAAATACACATCAATTTCGAATTTCATAAATAACGTATGAATCGAGGAGTCCTTCAGATTGCAAAACAGCATGCACTCGTCAAAATCATTTTTAAACATCAATCCCTTAAACCGCTTTAAAAATGTGTCTGCCACTACAATTTTGATGTTGACCTGTTCATCAGTAGTATTATTTAAAATCATGAAATAATATTTCTAATTAGACAGTATATAATGTTTTAACGAGGCAAAATCAATATTGATTTATAAAAAAGTTTTATCTTTAATCTCGCCGCTTGAAAAATCTTTCAGTGCAGTTTCAAACTCTCCGGCGGTAAACACTCCGGGAATAATCAGTCTTTCCTCATTTTTTTCTAAAATGAAGCATGGTGTTGCAGTGATTCCATTTGTAAGTGCATCCTCTTGATCCAAATATATCTCTATGTTGTAGTAGTTGTTTTCAATGATTTTTTTAGCGTCACTTTCATCTATTCCGCAGGAAGTGGCTATTTTAACCAGAACCTTTTCATCCCTGATGTTTTCGTTTCTAACGAGATTTGATTCGAATATCTCTTCGACAAGTTTCAGTGTGATTTCGGGATGCATGCTTTGAGCATATTTTGTAAGTCTCAACGCATCCTTGGAGCTTACAAGAAGCATGTCCCTGTAGTTAATGTTCAATCCGTCTTCAAGTGCAGTCTGTTCGATTTCAACAATTTTCGCTTTCGCATCCTCTGGTGACATATCATATTTCTCAACATACCTTTCGGTTGTTGAAATGGTAGGCCTTTTTCCCGCAAAGGGTTCAAGCTCAAAGGATCTCATCTCCCATTCAGCATCATCCAAATCGAGTGCATCCGCTGCCTTTAAAAGACGCTTAAATCCTATATAGGAGTACGGACAATTGTAATCAATAAGGTATATGATTCTCATTTTTTCTTCTTCTCTTCCTGTTTTTTCTTTTTATGCATCTTATAAAGCTTCATTGAATTGTCAACCAGCTTAAAAAGTGAATTATATTTTCTGTGAAAACTCATAATGTAGACTTTGTATGTTATTGTTAATGTAGTTAGCGATAGTTTTCCTGGCCCTTTGACTTTTTCATTCTGCCCGTTTTCGTTTCCATTCGTTTAAATCACATCTAAATCATGCTTTTTTTTAGAAATTTTTAGGATTTCCATAACCTTTATTTATTATCTAAAACAAAAAGATACATATTATAAATTAATCTCTGTGAGATTATTTTTATTTTTACAATCAATTATTAATTTTTTGAGGAGTTAAAATGCCAATAAAAGAGGCAGAAAGGTCATACGATCACGATAAAATAGAAAAAAAAGTTCAAAAATTCTGGAAAGATGAAGATACTTTTGCTAAAGTAAATGAACTTAGAGAAAATGGTCCTAGATACTCATTTTTAGACGGACCACCATATTGTAGTGGTAAAATACATTTGGGTACAGCCTGGAACAAAATCATCAAGGATTCATACTTAAGGTACAAATCCATGAACGGATTCAGCTTAAGGCGTCAGGCAGGATGGGATATGCACGGACTTCCAATCGAAAACAAAGTCGAACAGTTAATGGACATTAAAGACAAACAGGAAATCGAAGAAGACATTGGAATTGCGACATTCGTCGATAAGTGTAGAGAATTTGCAATCGAAAACAAGATTGCAATGGAAAAGGAATTCGATTCATTGGGCGTCTGGATGGATTGGGATGATCCTTACATGACACTTGACCCTAAATACATGGAATCCTCATGGTGGACACTAAAAAGGGCAAACGAACAGAATCTGCTTGTAAACGACCAGAGAGTTATCAGCTGGTGTCCTCACTGTGGAACAGCACTTGCCGCCGCTGAAATAGAATACGAAGAAAAGGTCGACCCTTCCATTTACATAAAATTCCCTGTAACTGGTGAAGAAGATACATATTTCCTTGTCTGGACAACAACTCCATGGACATTGCCTGGAAACATGGCAATCTGTGCAAACCCTGAATTCGATTATGTTTATGTTTTAAAAGACGGCGAAACCCTGATTTTGGCCGAAAACCTTATGGAAGAGGTATTGGGAAAACAGGTTAAAATCCACAGAACCAAAATCCCTGCCGAATCCGAAGATGATGAAGACCAGATTATTGAGGAAAAAGAGGTCTTATACGAAATTATCAAAACCGTAAAAGGCGAAGAGCTAATCGGTAAATCCTATGATTACATTTTATCCGATGAGGTTCCAATCCACGCCGAATTTGATGAAAATGAAAAAGTTCACACAATATTGGCCGGAGACCATGTAGAGCTTGGTGAAGGTACCGGTCTGGTACATACCGCACCGGGACATGGTCCAGACGACTTTGAAGTTGGTCAGGCCAACGGAATTCCAATATTCTGTCCTGTAGGTGAAGACGGATGCTTCACTCAGGATGCAGGAAAATATGCTGACAAATTCACAAAAGATGAAAACCCACAAATCATTGAAGATTTGGAAAATAAAGGCTTGATGTACAGAGCAGAAACCATCGAGCACAGATACGGTGTATGCTGGAGATGCAAAACTCCAATCATTTACAGAGCAACCAAACAATGGTTCTTAAAGGTAACAGACATCAAGGAGAAAATGCTTGATGAAATTGCAAAAGTCGAATGGGTACCTAAATGGGCCGGCGAAGGCAGATTCCACGATTGGGTAGACAATGCACGTGACTGGACCATTTCAAGACAAAGATACTGGGGTATTCCAATTCCTATCTGGGAATGTCCCGACTGCGGAGAGCTTAAGGTAATAGGCTCCTTAAATGAACTTAAAGAGGAAGCTTTAGGTGAAGTCAACGTTTCAGACTCAGAACTGATTCACAGACCTTATGTTGATGAAGTTGAAGTGAAATGTGACAAATGTGGAGCTTCAATAAAAAGGATTCCTGATGTGCTTGACGTATGGATTGATTCAGGTGTGGCCGGTTGGGCATCACTGTACTACCCGGAAGAAAAGGAAAAATTCGAAGACTGGTTCCCGTATGACTTCATTACAGAAGGGCACGACCAAACCAGAGGATGGTTCTACTCACAGCTCGGAACAGGTGTAATTTCAATGGGTAAAAGCCCGTATCAAAAGGTACTGATGCATGGTTTCGTATTGGATGAGAACGGAAACAAGATGTCCAAATCTTTAGGTAATGTAGTGGCTCCAGAAGAGGTAATAGAAAAATACGGAGCTGATGTTTTAAGATTCTACTTATTATGGGCTTCAAAACCATGGGACGACTTGAAATTCGTATGGGAAGAGCTTTTAAATATCAACAAGATGTTCAACATCCTATGGAACGTTTATGTATTCTCAACAACCTACATGGCTCTTGATGAGTTCAACCCTATTGGTTTAAGTGAAGATGACATGATTTTACGCTCAGAAGATAAATGGATTATCTCAAAAGCCAACAGTTTAATTAAGGAAGTTTCCAAAGACCTGGATAACCTCTTCTTCCATAAGGCAACAAGAAAAATCAACAATTTCATCCTTGAAGACTTGAGCCGCTGGTATGTAAGGCTCATCCGTGGAAGGACCTGGGTTGAAAGTGACGATCCGGATAAATTAGGTGCTTATTACAGTCTCTACACTGCACTTGTCAAACTAATCACAGTATTATGTCCTATCGCTCCTCACGTATCAGAAGAAATCTATGAAAACCTCGTAAAAAGCGTCAATCCTGAAGCTCCTGAAAGTATTCATATGCTTGACTGGGAATATGATGAAAATGCAATCGATGATGATTTGGAGGCAAAAATGGATGTTGCACGTGAAGTAATCGAAGCATCAATAAGAGCAAGGGACATGGCACAATATAAACTCAGATGGCCAGTTTCAGACATTACCGTCGTATCACAGGATGAGGATGTCCTGAAGGCTGTTGAACAGTTGACTGACATTATTAAGGACCAGTCAAACAGTAAGGAAGTAATTGGTGCCAGCGAATTTGAAAACTTATCATTCATTGCAAAACCAAACCTCAAAATCTTAGGCCCTAAACTCAAGGGAGATATGGGAAAAGTTGTTAAAGGTTTAAAAACCGCTGATGGAAATCAAATCAAAGCCGAACTCGAAGCAAACGGTACAGTCAATATTGAAGGAATTGAATTGAACGATGAAGAAGTATTGTTTGATTCAGAACTTCCGGACGATTTTGTTTCATCAGAATTTGAAGGTGGAAACGTATTTGTAAATACTAACATTACTTTAGAAATCAGACAGGAAGCAATGGCTCGTGAATTAATAAGAAGGGTACAGGACATGAGAAAGGACATGGATCTTGATGTTGAAGCAAACATCAATGTGGATGTTGAAACATCAACTGAGTTTAAGGATTTAATTGTTCCTCACTCAGAAATCATATCTCATGAAGTAAGGGCCAACAGCTTAATTATAACTGATACAGAAGAATGCAGTAAAGATTCTAAGGATTATACCAAAGAATGGGATATCGAAGGAGAAAAAGTAATTATTTCAATTAAAAAATAGGTGTTTAACATGACTTTAGCTGACTCTGAAATTGAATATATTGAAGGAATCCTCGGTCGTGAAATGAACGAACTTGAAG
>JAUNXD010000044.1:1373-9959 GCA_030539985.1 Methanobrevibacter sp. | reverse complement strand
ACATGATTTCAGATAGAAAATTAGAGCATTTATTAATTTGTGAAAATTATGATGTGGAGTTTAAAAATAAAACTACCGGATTTGAGGATATAGAATTAATCCATAATGTTTTGCCGGAAATTGATAAGAATGATATAGATTTGTCCACTTCTGTTTTTGGTAAAAAGTTAGACTCACCTTTATTTATTACAGCCATTACAGGCGGCCATCCTGCAGCTAAAGAAGTTAATAAGCAATTGGCAATTGCCGCTGAAAATAATGGCATTGCTTTGGGAGTTGGTTCTCAAAGAGCAGCATGTGAACATCCTGAACTTGCAGACACTTACACTGTAGTTCGTGAAAATGCACCTGACTGTTTGCTTGTTGGAAACATTGGTGCACCGCAACTAAATTTGGCTCAAAAAGCGGTTGACATATTGGATGCAGATATTCTTGCCATTCATTTAAATCCTCTTCAGGAATCAATACAGCCTGAAGGTGATTTGGATGCAAGGGGCTACACTGAATTAATCAATGAGATCACAGATGCCGTTGACATTCCTGTTCTTGCAAAGGAAACAGGTTGCGGAATTTCAGCCGAATCTGCTAAAACATTGGTTGAAACCGGTGTTGATTTTATCGATATTGAGGGTGCAGGTGGAACAAGTTGGGCCGCTGTTGAAACTTATAGAGCTGAAGATCGATATCTTGGAGAAATATTTTGGGATTGGGGTATTCCGACTGCAATTTCCACTGTTGAGGTTACAAATGCAGTTAACGTTCCTGTTATTTCTTCAGGAGGTATTCGAACAGGTCTTGAAGCTGCCAAAGCAATTGCCCTTGGTGCGGATGCTGTTGGCATGGCATTACCATTTTTGAAGAATTGTGCTTCTCAGGAAGCCTTAAACACATTTATTAATAGATTTAACGACTCACTAAGAATTGCTATGTTTTTAGTTGGAGCAAACAATATTGAAGAATTGAAACAATCTAATTTGGTCATTCGTGGAAAAACACGTGAATGGCTAAATGAGAGAGGCATTAACACAAAGATTTATTCAAGGAGATGAAACATGAGCGTAGAAGTTATCGCTATAGGTGGATATCAGGAAGTCGGGAAAAACATGACTGCTGTTCGTATAGGTGATGATGTTGTTATTTTTGATATGGGAATTCACTTAGACAGAATCAGCATGCACGAGGACACTGATATCGACAGAATGCACAGTTTAGATTTAATTGAAAGGGGAGTCATTCCTGACGATACATTAATGAAGGATGTTGACGGTAAGGTAAAAGGAATTGTATTCTCTCACGGTCACTTGGACCATATTGGTGCGGTTGCTAAACTTGCGCACAGATATGACGCACCACTTATTGGAACACCATATACTGCTGCTTTAATAGAAAAACAGATTAAAGGGGAACGTAAATTTAAAGTAACAAATCCTATTAAGGTTTTAAATCCTGGAAGTAAAGTAAGGCTTTCAAAGGACATCACCCTGGAATTTGTACAGTCAACACACAGTATTCCTCAAGCAGTATTTCCAGTATTGCATACTCCTGAAGGAGTTATTGTATATGCACTTGATTTTAAATTTGATAATCATCAAAAAGTGTCTCCACCGCCAGATTATAAAAGATTAAAGGAATTAGGTAGAAAAGGAGTGCTCGCATTAATAGTGGAGACTACAAATGCCAAAAATTATGATGAAGTTAAAACTCATTCAGAAAGAATTGCAAAAAACATTTTAGAAGATGTGATGAGAGGGCCATTGCATGAAAAGACTGGAATGATTGTCACTACATTTTCCTCTCACGTGGAACGTGTACAGGCTATTGCAGATATTGCCAAAAAAAGCCACAGGGAAATATTTTTCCTCGGCCGTTCAATGGAGAGGTTCTGTGGAATTGCACAGAAGTTGGGAATTTTGAAATTGCCAAGTAATGCCAGCATTTACGGATCCCCAAAAGCGGTTAACAAAGCTTTGATGAAGGCTGATGAAGACCGTGCGAATTACCTGCTTGTAACTACAGGTCACCAGGGTGAGCCTGATGCATTGCTTCCAAGAATTGCCAATGGCAGAACTCCATTCAACATTAAAAAAGGAGACAATATTATTATTTCAGCACCGATTATTCCAAACCCTACAAATGCAGCAAACAGACACATTATGGAAAGGAGATTGAAATTGAAAGGTGCAAGAATTTATCCTAATGCTCACGTTTCCGGACACGCTGGAAGGGAAGATCATCGTGAATTTTTACGAATGTTAAAACCACAGCATATCATACCGGCACACGGAGAATTATCAATGCTTGCAGCTTATGCTGAACTTGCTGAAGAGGAAGGTTATAGAATCGGATATGACATTCATATTTTAAGAAATGCTCAAGCACAAGTTTTTAGAAGTTAAAGAGGGATTTTTATGAGTGATGTAAAAGAAGTACTTGGAAATTATTCAAAAGACATTACAAAAACTATTGAAGAAGAATTGGCTACTATTACTCCAGATAATTTGGCTGAAGCATCAGTTTACTTAACTCGTGCTGGAGGAAAAATGTTAAGGCCTGCCTTGACATTAATCACTGCGGAAGCTGTTGGCGGAAAACGCGAATCTGCACTTAAGGCAGGTGCTGCAATTGAACTTATTCACACATTTTCATTAATTCATGACGATATCATGGATCAGGATGATATGAGAAGGGGAATGCCGTCAGTTCATAAGGTTTGGGGCGATGATGTTGCGATTCTTGCAGGAGACACATTGTTCTCAAAAGCTTTTGAGATTATCATCTGCTCTGAAGGAACAAGTTCAGACCAAAACAATAAGGCATTGGCTACAGTTGCAGACGCATGCGTTAAAATCTGTGAAGGTCAGGCATCCGATATGGGTTTTGAAGACAGATTTGATGTAACTGAAGATGAATATATGGAAATGATTTTCAAAAAGACTGGTGCATTGATTGCCGCTGCCACTAAAGCTGGTGCTATTATGGGAGGAGCATCTGATGAAGTCATTGATGCAATGTATGAATACGGCCGTTTGATTGGTCTTGCTTTCCAAATACAGGATGATTATCTGGATATTGCAGCTGATGAGGAAACATTAGGTAAGCCTATAGGTTCCGATATCGGTAAGGGTAAGATGACCATAATTGCAATCAAGGGTTTGGAAGGTGACGATTCAGGAAGATTGCTCGAAATATTAAAAACTGAAAATAATTCACAAGATGAGATAGATGAGGCAGTTGAAATTTTAACAAATTGTGGTGCTATTGAATATGCTCGCAATTTGGCACATGAATCTGTGGTGAAAGCTAAAGAAGTACTTGAAATATTGAACGATTCTTCATCTAAACAGACACTTGCAAACATTGCAGATTTCGTACTTGAGAGAAGTGCTTAATTTCTCTCAACTCTAAATTTTTACAAACTATTTTTTTTAATAAAAATTTAAAGGAAAGGAATATTTAAATTACCTTTCTCAATAATACGCTGGTGTTATTGGAATTTCCTATTGGAAGCAACATGATTTCCTTATGGAATCCTCTAAGAATGGTATCTGTTAAAGGAGCATAAAGAATGGCTCTCATACCGCTGTATGTCCTAACAAGAACTGGTGTTTTTACATCAACGATTTCCCAGACATTGGCAAACACTCTTTCTTTAGGTTCGGCGAATGCTGCCACCATCAATATGTCAAAATCAATATCTTTAAGTAATGTTTCGTCCCCAACAAGTATTTCGATACCGTCATCGAGACCTAATCTTTTAATTACTTCTCTGGACAGTTCTGCAACTTCCTCCTGAATTTCAATGCCTATACATTTGCATCCGAATTTTTCTCTAAAAAGTATCAATGTTAATGGTAGAGGGCCGCTTCCTACAAAAACGAATGTCTTGTCATCGTGCCAGTGTGCCAATTTGGACTCATTGGTTAGCAATCCCTGATATCTTTCATAGAAATGGAAGCTATCTAAAGCTGCCTTGGGATCATCAGAGTTAATTATTTCCTTTGCATTTTCTGTTTCTAATCTTGCCCCAATATACAAATAGAATTTTCTGATTAATTTCAGGGCATTGTTCATCTTTTCATCATCTAAAATGTGTTTTGCGGAATCAAAATCTATTGTTTCGTCATGAGCGATAACTTCTATCTCGTCCAGCAATTTTGTTATTTCATCCAAATCAACATCATTTAAGGATGACAGGTCATCTAGAGAGTCAATACCGTATTTTTCCAATTTATTTGCTATTTCTTCAATTTTTGGCCAATATTTCCAGCAACTCATTTTTAATCACTATTTAGATATATTGCATTAATGGTAAATAAGTTTTATATTTTTTTAAGTGAATCTGAGTATTGTTGCGCAAATGATTTTGAAAATTCTAAAAATTTCATGCATGGTTTATTTTTCCATTTTGAATGGCATTGTTTTTATATGTCAAAATCAAACTAATATTCATGAAAGGAATAATTGGTGCAATTAGTGGAGACGTAATCGGGTCTGTTTATGAGCACAGGCCAATAAAAACAAAAGAATTTGATTTATTCAGCTATTATTCACAGTTTACTGATGATACTGTAATGACATTGGCTATTGCAAAATGGCTATGTGAAGACAAGAATTCAAAGGATGTTTTGATTAAAAACTTAAAGAATTTTGGAAATGCTTATCCGAATGCAGGTTATGGGTCCAGATTCTATGATTGGCTGAATCAGGACTCTCCTGAACCTTACGGCAGTTGGGCAAATGGATCTGCAATGAGAGTTTCGCCATGTGCATGGGTGGCCGATTCACTTGAGGAAGCACAGGATTTGGCTAAAACTTCCGCTATTGTTACTCATAACCATTCTGATGGAGTCATTGGTGCTCTTGCAACCTCAGATGCAATTTATCTTGCAAGAACCTGTACCGATAAGGATGAAATCAAAGAACATATTGAAGGGAATTATGGTTATAATCTGTCATTATCCTTAAGTGAAATCAGGCCAAGCTACAAATTCGACATATCCTGTAAGGGCAGCGTGCCAGAGTCAATAATCTGCTTCTTGGAGGCTGATGACTTTGAAGATGCTGTCAGGAATGCCGTTTCCCTTGGTGGTGATGCAGATACTCAGGCGGCAATTGCAGGAAGTATTGCATCCGCATACTGGGATGTGCCTGATGATATTTATTATGAAACTATCGAGTACCTGGATCATTTTCTTTTAGGCGTTTTGGTCGATTTTGAAGAGAAATTCATGTAGAAACTAAAAATTTATATATTTTTAAATGCTATGTTTTACATGGTTGTGAATTAATGAAAAGTAAAATTTTAATGATTTTTATCATTATTTTAACTTTATTTTTGTCTGTTTCACTGGTATCGGCCAGTGAAAATGTTAGTGATGTTTCAGGTATGGACAATCTGGACGAAATTGTTGAATTGGATGAGGGATTATCATCACAAGTAATTAATGACAATCCTTCAGGCGATACAAACAAATCACAGACAAGCATCAATGCTAGTGATGTATCCACATACAGTGATGTGGAGGATGTATTTGTCGTTAAGCTAACATCAAACAATACAAATTTGACAGATAAGCCGGTTAAAATAATTTTAAATAATGTAACTTATGAAAATATTACGGATGCTAATGGTGAAGTTAGAATCAGTTTTAAACTGAATGTGGGGAACTATTCTGTGGAGTATTTCTTTTTCGGTGATGAAAACTATACTGCTTCAAACGGCACTTCGACAATTATTGTAAAAGAGGATATTGCAACTTATCTTAATGTCGTTAATGGAAATATCAAATATGTGGCAGGTTCAATTTCACTTTTGCAGTTGAGATTAACCGACATTAACAACAATATTCTTTCAGGAAATGTTATTACCATTACACTTAATGGAAAAAGCTATTATGCATTAACTGATTCAAATGGTATTGCATCATTCAATCTAAACCTGAAGGAAGGAACATATAACATATTTTATTCATTTTCAAAAACAGGTCATTATGCTGGATCGTCCGGTTCCGTTATAATTAATGTGAAACCGAAATTGACAAACGGGAACGGTTATTGGGTTAACAAATGGGACATGAAGAAAGTCAATCTCAAAAAGTTGGCCAAGAAAGGTACAAAACATATTTTCCTTCAGCATACTGTATTTTCCAAATACGGCAAGGCTGCAGTTGTCAAATGGATTAAAAAAGCTCATAAGTATGGTATGAAAGTTCACATTTGGATTGCGGTATTCTACAAAAACGGAAAATATGTCCATGCTTCAAGCAAAAAGGGCAAAATAAATTATAAGCACATGAATAAAATTATCAAAAAGGCAAAATACTATGCTTCAATTGAAGGTGTCGACGGAATACACTTCGATTATATCCGATTTGGAGGAAATGCTTATAAATTTAAAAATGCAGTGAAAGCTATTAATCATTTTGTAAAAACTGCAAACAGTACTCTTCGTAGTCTAAATCCTAATATTATATTATCTGCAGCAGTAATGCCTGAACCGTCAGCCATGAAGCACAATTACGGCCAGGACATTCCGACAATGTCGAAATATTTTGATGTGATTATTCCTATGATTTATAAGGGAAATTATCATGCAAGTTCAAAATGGATTAAAAAGACAACCAAGAAATTTGTTAAAATGTCTAAGGGAGCCAAAATCTGGGCAGGTCTTCAAACCTATAAGTCCGACTCAAAAATTAAAAAATTATCCTATAAATCCCTATTTAAAGATGCAAAAGCTGCTAAAAAAGGTGGGGCAGCAGGTGTTGTATTATTTAGATGGGGAATAACTAAGTTTATAAACTTTAACAAGTTATAAACTTTTATTTTTTTTCTTTTTCATTTTTTCCAGCTGATTTTCAAATCTTTCATCATAATTTTTGGCGACGTCCTCGTATTTGTTCCAGATTCCTATTGCGGTTTCGGGAATCACATTGCGTTTATCCTCTGAAAACTTAGTGTAGGTGTGCATCATCTCTTTTGAATCGGAAATCAGAACTTTTACAAATGGGATGTCTGCTTTTTGGATATTGATGTCCTGATCTTTAAACATTTTGATAATGTCAATTTCTTCATTGTTGATGTGGCATTTTGGTGAAGCAAGGATATTCACTTTCAAACTTCTTTTGCTTTTAAACGCTTTTATCAGTGCCTCGCCTTCACCTTCAAAAAGGAACCCTATTCTCATGTTGACGGTGTTTTTGGCTCTCTTTATGATTTCAACTTCCTGGTTGATGATTTTATCGACACCGTATATTCTCCAGATTGGGGCCTGAACCTGGCTCATTCCGTTTTCATATATGTTTGTCAGTCTTGTTATTGTATCGTCAATTTCGGAATTTAATCTTTCTTTTTCAAGGCTTAAAACTTCAACTGGAGATTTGACATTATATGTTAGTGGCCTGCCATCTTCGATTTCGATGAAATGTTTTTCATTTAGCTTTTTCAACACATCATATATTTTGCTTCGTGGAATGTTTGAGTTTTTTGATATTTCCTCGGCGGTGGCCTGAATTAATGATGTGAGAGTCACATATGCTTGGGCTTCATACATTGTCAGCCCGATTCCTTTTAGTACAGATATATTTTCATCCATAATATGATTTTGATTAGCATTATATATAAAATTGTTACTTTTAACCCTTGCAAAGTGACAAAATCTTTATATATTATTCAAATATAATTTTAATTAACTACTCAAAAGAGGTAATTATTATGGCAGATGAATTAGATATGTTTTGTTATCAATGTTCCCAGACCGCTAAAGGGACTGGATGTACAGTAAGTGGAGTTTGTGGTAAAAAACCGACTGTAGCAAGGCTGCAGGATAACTTAATCTTTACTATGAAAGGTATAAGTGCATACAACTACAACGCTAACGTTTTAGGAAAATATGATCCTGAAATTGATGCATTCCTAACCAAAGGTTTATACACTACCTTAACAAACGTAAACTTTGACGTAGAGGATTTAGTTGCTTTAGCTTTAGAAGCAGGTGAAAAAAGTGTAGCAGTCATGAGACTTCTCAAAGACGCACACATAGAAGCTTACGGCGAACCACAACCTGTTGAAGTAAAAGTAGGTGCACAGGAAGGACCAGCAATCATCGTAACAGGTCATGACTTAAAAGCACTGGAAGAACTCCTAAAACAAGTTGAAGGAACAGACATTAAGGTATACACACACTCAGAAATGTTACCTGCCCACGGATACCCAGGACTCAACAAATACGAAAACCTGGCAGGACAATTAGGTGGAGCATGGCACGATCAAAGAACAATCTTTAAAAAATACAATGCAGCAATCGTTGGAACCAGTAACTGTGTACTTCCGGCACTTGACGCATACAAGGAAAGAATGTTCACAATGGATGTAGCAAAACTCGAAGGAGTAAAAACTGTTGAAGATTATGATTTCTCAGAAGTTATCGAATGTGCAAAATCCTTAGGTGGACTTGAAACAGAGGAATTGACTACAATCACTACCGGTTGGAGTGCTGGAGCTATTGTAGAACATGCTGACACCATTAAAAGATTAGTTGAAGAAGGTAAAATCAGAAGATTCTTCGTTGTTGGAGGATGTGACAAA
>JAUNXD010000044.1:0-1363 GCA_030539985.1 Methanobrevibacter sp. | reverse complement strand
AAAGCAGCAAAACACAACGACTACTACAGGGAATTCGTACAAAACTTACCAAAAGACACTGTTATCTTAACTTTAGCATGCGGTAAATACAAATTCAACGACTTGGACTTAGGAGACATTGAAGGAATCCCAAGATTATTAGATGTAGGTCAATGTAACGATACAATTGTTGCAGTGGATGTAGCATTAGCATTATCCGAACTGTTCGACTTGCCATTAAACGAATTACCACTAACAATCGTTTTAAGTTGGATGGAACAAAAAGCTGCAGCAGTACTCTGGGCTTTACTCTATCTTGGAAAAACCGACATGTGGATTGGACCGATTCTTCCTGCATGGTGTAATGAAGACATCATAAATGTCCTTGTTGAAAACTATAATTTAACACCAACTACCGGTGATGCAATAGCTGATATTAAAACAATCATGGGAGAATAGGTAATGAGTGAAGATATTATGGCAAAAGCTCTTGATATTCAAAAATTGGTTGAATATCAGGATGATACCGTTGTAAGCCGTGAAGTTATAAAAAAAGAGCTTGGAACCGTGACATTCTTTGCTTTTGATCAAGGTCAGGGACTGTCTGAACACTCAGCTCCTTTTGATGCAATGGTTCAAATTATTGACGGTGAAGCGGAAATAACAATTTCAGGCGTAAAACACACAGTCAAAAAAGGTGAAATAATTATTATGCCTGCAAACGAACCTCATGCTCTTCAGGCTGAAAATGCGCCTTATAAAATGATTTTAACCATGATTAAATCAAATTAACTTATTTAAAAATTGTTGGGTGAATTTCATCCAATTTCTTTTTTTTATTTTTTTCAAGCTCAAAACAATATTAATTTTAACTTATTTTTACTAAATACTGATAAACATTGCTTTAAACTCATTAAAAGTTTATATACTATCGAGTTTAATAATAATATGCACTAGTGTAATGTTTTAATAGATTTCATGGAATCTCAAAAAATTAATTTTGAGGTGTGAAAATGGTCTTGAGAAAGGACATTCACCATCCGAACGATGTCATGAACAAATATTTTGAAAATGTCATGCCTGAAAAGCTTAAAAACTACTTTAAGTTGCCCGGAAAGTTCATTAGTAATTTTCCAACAAAAATCTTCAAACGTGATGGAAGCGAGCGGGAAATGGATTGGTTAATGCTCGTTGAAGGTGATGATGGAAAATTCTTGATTCACGGTGAATTTCAATCATATCCTGTTGATGATACTAAAATTGAAATAATTGCAGATTGTACAGATTACAGCAAGATTTATTATGGTCGTCCTGTTCTTACTGTAATCATCATAACTGAAGGTTATGAGGCATCTGTTAAAGAATTTAAGAGAACCGCTTCTGA
>JAUNXD010000256.1 GCA_030539985.1 Methanobrevibacter sp. | reverse complement strand
TCAGATGGAAAGAATCAATGTCCGGAGCATATACTACAGCAGGAGAAGGTTTTTATAAAAAAGTAGACAGAATCATTATGCTTGCAGGACTTTATAATGATAATAAGGAATTGTTTGAAGACTTACTGAAAGCCAGTAAAGAATATGAAATACCAATCGTTCTTGTTAGGCCACTCGGATTGGAAGAAGTTCCCGAAATTTTAGAAGAAAGTGCGGCAACCATTGTAGGATGGAATGCCAACTGCATTGTAGACTCAATCAAAGATGCACACGAAACAATGTAAAAAAAAAGTAATAATGTAGCTACATCATTACTTTTGAAATACCATTTTGTTTTTCAACTTTAATCAGATTGTCCGCAGCGTTTTCAAGCTGTGCTTCATGAGTGACAATAATCATTTGAGGCAATGAAGACATTTCCTTTAAAAGATTAATCAATTCATGTTTTCTTGAAGCATCCAAATGAATTGTAGGTTCATCCAAAAGAATTGTATCCAATTCACCATTGGCCATTGCTTGAGTAATACCTAATCTTAAAGCAAGGGCAATAGCTATTTTTTCACCGCCACTAACCATACTTATTGATGATTCACCTTCAGGGCCGTAAACGGTCACATCATACTCGTCATCAATTGTCAAGTCAGAATAGTTAAAGTTGAACTCCTTGAAGAATTGTTTAGTGTACTTCTGAATCATCGGACGGGAAATATTTCTTAAATCCTTTTGAATACCATTTTTACTGAATAAATTCCTAATATGGGAAAGCAAATTGATATAATCGGATTTGTCATTATATTCCTGTTCGAATTTATGTGCAGTGGTAATCTTTTCGGTCAAATCATTGAGAACCTTGATGGATTCACGTGCCTGACCCTTAATTTCGGAAAGTTCATTTGAAAATGTTTCCCTGCGTCTTTCGTATCTTTCATAATTAAACAGTATTTGTTCAAATTTATCCTGATCGTATGCTGAAGCTTTAATCTTGTTTTCAGTGATATCAATCTGATTTAAAGACATTCCGATATCTTCCTTGATTGAATCCATTTGAGTCAGATAGGACTGTTTGTTTTGAGCAAAACCCTTCAATTGATTGTATTGCTCATTTTTCTCTTTCAAATCATCAATACGATTTTTAAGTTCAGGTGCACTGATGTCCCCGCTTAAATGATGATCCTGTTCTATTGCCAATTTGATATTGGCAACATGATTGTCAATTTCATTATCGACCTGCTTTAATTTATATTGAACTTCAGTTTCACTACCTAAAGCTTCCAAAGCACCTTTAGCCTGCATATATGCATCATGATCTTCCTTGAAAGATTCACGATTGGATTTTTTATCCGCTATGATCAATATAAGTTCACCAAGCTTATTGCTAATATATTCTTTAGATTCAAGACCTTCATCGATTTTGTTCAATTTTACTAACTCATCCTGCAGGTATTGGAATTTCTGCTTATATTCTGCAATATTTTTGGAAAGTTCAGAAAGCTTTTCATGTTTTTCTTCAAAACTGTTCTTGTTTTTAGTCAGTAAGCGAACACTTTCCTCATTTTGATAAATCAATTTCTTGTTTTCACTAATTTCTGAATTATAATGCTTTGTCAATTCCTTTTTCTTATATGAACTGATGTCAGATTGGCAGACAGGACATTTGTTGTCAATGCCTTCCAATTCATCCAACGGTTTTTCACATGCCTTGATATTCTGCTTAAAGACAACTATATCCTCATTTTTGGATATGATTTCCTTTGACAGATCAACAATTTTAGAAGAAATTGTGCCTATGAATTCATTTGTGGCCTTATCCAAGTGATTGAAATCATCAATTTTTGCCAATTCATCCTGATCCAAACCATAATTGTCCAATTTATCCTTAGACCTTGAGAAAAAGTCATCAATGCTATTTCTCTCTTCTTCAATATGCTTCAACAACTCTTTCTTGTCATTTTCAAGCTTGGTCATTGTAGCCAATTCTGTTTCAAAGTTGGTTTTTTGATTATTGTATTTGTTTATTTCTTCATCAGAAGATAAATAACTGTTATAACCTTCTTTTTTGCTGGCAACGATTTCCTTTTGCTCAGAAATTGAATCAAGTTTATTTTTAATTTCCTCTTCGGTTTCCTTTAGCCTTTGAATGCTTGTCACTGATTTTTCAAAGTCAAGATAAACGTCAAGTTTGGAAACGTATTTTTCCAGTCTTTCGATTTCCTCTTCAGCTTCACGAATCTTATCCAAATTCTCCTGGACCATATGCTTGTCCTCTTCCAATTTGGATAATGTTTTCTTTTCAACTTCAAGGTTATTTACTTGAGTTTCATAGATTTCCTTTTCCCGTTCCATGTTGCGTTTGCTTTCACCCATTTCCTTTAAAACATTGTTGACTTCAGCAATTTGCTCTTCAAGTTCATGGCCTCTTTGCTTAAGGGAATTGAGCTCCAATCTTTTTTTATCAAGTTCCTCATGCAACTGATCAGAATTATACAGTTTACCT
>JAUNXD010000255.1 GCA_030539985.1 Methanobrevibacter sp. | reverse complement strand
GTCTGATTTTGATTATTTTAGATTACAATTTGTATAAACTATCACCAAGATTATATTTGACCTAAAAATTAATTTATGTTATTTTAAATAACTTTTTAAATCTTCTTATTTTATTTTAATTATTCATTTAAATTCATATATACAATTTTATTCTTTTGTATAATTAGTATTATATATCACAATTTATATAATATAATTCATAAGTAAAAAGGTTATAAAAATGATAGGTAAAAAAATTCGTTTAGAAAGAATTATCAACAGAAATACTGGTAGAACTGTAATTGCACCAATGGATCATGGCGTATCCAGCGGACCGATTCCAGGAATTATTGATATGGATGAAACCGTAGAAGAAATCTCCCAAGGTGGAGCAGACGCAATATTGATGCATAAAGGAATCGTAAAACAAGGCCACCGTGGTTACGGTAAGGATATTGGTCTTATAGTGCACTTGTCAGCAAGTACATCACTTGCACCTGACCCAAACGATAAAGTGACCGTAACAAGTGTGGAAAAGGCAATTCAGTTAGGTGCCGATGCAGTATCTATTCATGTAAACTTAGGTTCAGAAACCGAAAGCCAAATGCTTCAGGAATTAGGGGAAATTGCCGAAACATGTGACTACTGGGGAATGCCTCTATTGGCAATGATGTACCCTCGTGGTCAGAAGGTCGAAAACGAACATGACGTAGAATTCGTAAAGCATGCAGCACGTGTAGGTTCCGAGCTTGGTGTGGACATCGTCAAAACCAACTACACAGGAGATCCTGATTCATTTAAGGAAGTTGTTGAAGGGGCAATAGTTCCTGTTGTCATTGCAGGCGGACCTAAAATCGACACAGATGAAGAATTATTGCAGATGGTAAAGGACTCTCTTGAAGTCGGTGGTGCTGGAGTTGCATTCGGACGTAATTTGTTCCAGGCTGAAAACCCTGGAAAAATCACAAGAGCAATTTCTGAAGTCGTTCACCACGACCTTGATGTCGATGAAGCTATGGAATTCTTAAAATAGGTGATTTGATGCAAAACAAATTCGCTTGGATATCCACCCCGGATGAATTATGGGAAGATAAAAAGGAAATGATTACAACCGCTCTTGAATCCGGAATTGACCATGTTTTGGATTTGGATGATATTGAAAACATCAGAAAACTGGGCAATGTAAAAATTATTGCAAACAGTGATGATGCAGACATTTATCTCGTTGGAATTAACGGCGAAGGGGATGGAGTAATTGAATTGAATGACGATTTTTCCAATTCAATTGACATTTCAAATGCAAAAAAAGCAAAAAGCGAAGGAAAATCAGTATGCGCATATATAAAAATCACCGATAAGGCTCATGAACAGTTGGCCGTAAAATTAGGTGAAATCGTTGATTACATTATTCTAGTCGGAACTGACTGGACAATAATTCCACTAGAAAACATTATTGCAGACCTGCAGAAGGTTGATGTTGAAATAATCGCTGCAGTCCGTGACCTTGATGGCGCACGTGTTGCATTGGAGACATTGGAGCATGGAACCGACGGAATACTCTTTGAGGCAAATGACTTCAACCAAATCAAAAAGATAGCTCAGGAAGTTGTTGAAGCATCACAGGCAAAATATGAATTGAAAGTGGCAACAGTAACAAACGTAAAGCCACTGGGTTCAGGTGACAGGGTTTGCGTTGACACAACAGACATGATGAAGCCTGGAGAAGGGATGCTTATCGGATCATATTCAAAATCAATGTTTCTGGTCCATTCCGAATCACTTGAAAGCGAATATGTGGCATCACGTCCGTTCAGAGTAAATGCCGGACCTGTTCAGGCATATGTGATGGTGCCTGGAAACAAGACAAGATATCTCTCTGAACTTGTTGCAGGTGATGAGGTTTTGATTGTTGATATTGATGGCAACTCAAGAACAGCCTATGTCGGACGAAGCAAAATAGAGAGAAGGCCATTGATATTGATTGAAGCCGAATATGAAGGCCAGGTTATAAGGACCTTGCTTCAAAATGCAGAAACAATCAGAATAGTTGATGAAAATAATGAACCGTTGTCTGTGGCTGACGTAAAACCTGGAGATAAGGTAAAGGTATACATTGAATCAAATGCACGCCACTTCGGAATAGCTATTGATGAAACAATTATTGAACAATAGAGGTTTAGCATGTCACAGGTTAGGGCATTTCTTGCAATTGATTTGGATGATGATTTGAAACCAAAAATAAATAAGATTATTAAAGAATTCAAACAGATTGATACCAGAATCAAATATGTGGAATTAGCAAACCTTCATTTAACCTTAAAATTCTTTGGTGATATAGATACAAATGGATTGGAATTGCTTGAAAAGTCAATAGCTAATGTATTGTCTGATTTCAACTCATTCAACATTAAGATTAAAGGCTGCGGTGCATTTCCAAACAATAATCATATTAAGGTTATCTGGGTTGGCATCGATGAAGATTCAATCATCAGGGATTTACATGATAAACTGGATAAGGA
>JAUNXD010000254.1 GCA_030539985.1 Methanobrevibacter sp. | reverse complement strand
TAAGTGCTTTGTAGATGTCGGAAACTTTATCAACGCTTCCGCTAGCTTCTTTGACAGCATCGATACCATCGACTTTAGCGAGTTCCACGATAGTCTCAACATCCATGTTGATTCCTGTACGGGAAGGCACATTATATAGAATCAAAGGAATGTCGACCGCATCAGCAATGGTTGAGTAATGTTGAACCATAGCATGTTGCTGAGGTTTGTTGTAATATGGAGTGATTAACAATGCGGAATCCGCACCTGCATCATATGCATATTGGGTTAGGGAAAGTGCTTCGGAAGTTGCGTTACTTCCGGTTCCGGCAATAGTTTCAACCCTGCCGTTAACCTCATCGACAAGGATATCAATAATCCTTTGATGCTCTTCGTGACTGACTGTAGCGGATTCACCGGTGGTGCCTGCACCAACTAAACCTGTGACTCCCTTATCAATCAAATAGTTAATATTAGATCTGAATCCCTCTTCATCAATCTCCAAATCATTTGTGAATGGAGTTACCATTGCAACATATGTTCCTTCAAATTTCATTCTAAAACCTCGTTAATAAGTTCACGTGCTTTTTCACCATCTTCCCAATCGACGAATAAAACGATTGCAGTTTGTGATGAGATAATTTCGACTATATTGATGTGATTTTTCCTAAGCGGTTCTGTTACATCAGAGATGATTCCCGGAGTGTCTATTATATCCGGACTTACAAATGTTATCATTGCAGTGTCCCTTCCTAGGGATAGTGAGCTTAAAACTTCACTTTCAATTACTACATTGTGCAATAGGTGATATGCCTTGTTTGAATCTGACTTTTCAACGAATGCAGTTATTGAGTTTTGACCTGCGGAAATTCCGAAAATATTAATATTGGAATCGGCAAGATTGCCTGATAATTTAGCTATTAATCCAGGTGTTTTAACCATTGCGTCACCTACAATAGCTATAAGAGAAATAGGGTTCTTATAAAGGGTTACGGATTTAAGCAATTCACCTTCATAGGGACCCACAATACGTGTGCCCTTTGAAGATAAATCTCCATGTTCAAAGTTGATTATTTTTGCAGATATTAATGGATCTTTATATTTTAATGCATTAGGATGTAGTACTTGAGCTCCATGAGTGGCCAAATCCCTCATTTCTTCAACTGATATTTCATCAAGCAATACTGCCTCTTCAATCTTGTTTGGATCAGTTGACATCACTCCTTCCACATCAGTTACTATAATCACTTCATTAGCATCAAGACAGTGGCCGATTAGGAATGC
The DNA here is from genome assembly GCA_030539985.1 of Methanobrevibacter sp. GTDB lineage: Archaea > Methanobacteriota > Methanobacteria > Methanobacteriales > Methanobacteriaceae > Methanocatella. The sequence goes on along the minus strand of JAUNXD010000254.1, from coordinate 1,244 downwards.
AGTCACATCACTTCCCCCTCTTCCGAGAGTGGTGATTTCACCGCTTGGACCTTGTCCTAAAAATCCGCAAATAACTGGAATCACGCCTTGATTTACAAGATGCATTAATCCTTCTGAATTTTTCTTAGTAGTGTTGAAATCTATTTTAGCCTCCAGGTAATTTGAATCTGTTTTAATAGGCCATAAATCATTATAAGGATCAATGAATTCTGACTTGACTCCTAAAGATTCAATAGTTGCTGAAAATACTCTAGCACTGGTTAATTCACCCATAGCCATGATTTCTGCCTTTTGCTTATCGGTCAAGCTCGCTCCGATAGCTTCATCAGATAATCCGATTAGGTCATCTGTAGTCTTGTTAACAGCTGAAACAACAACTACCACTTGACTACCTTTCATATATTCATTTACAACGGACTGCGCCGCTTTTTTAATTCTAGAACCATTTCCAACCGAGGTTCCGCCAAATTTTACTACTATTAAATCCATTAAGTTCACCTATTTCTAAAAAATATTATTAAAATTTTGTTAAATATTAACAAAATAAAATATACATATCTATTTTTATCTAACCATATTAATATACTTTAATTAAGAAGAGTCAGAGACGTATAAAAAAAAGTTTTAAAATATGAAAAAAAGTTTATAAAAAAGAGTAAAAAAATATGGAAAAAAGCTTAATCTTGGGTTTGTTCTAACCTGACAAGCCTTGTTACATATCCAGCGATTTTATTTCTTAAATGTTTAGTACTTACAGTAGAGTATTCTTGTACTAATTTTTTGTTTTCTTCAAAATCAGTAGTGAAAACACCTTTGTGAGTTTCAATTAATTCTTTTGCTAAACGTTTAACAAATGAAGTTCTAATATTGCCCATCAACATTCCTCCTTAAAATTTCTTTCTGCTCATTTTTACTTAAAATTGTTAGCATATTTACGATTTGATCAATAATAACAACATCAAGATCCTTTTCCTTAGCCAACTTCTCGATTTTCTCATGGACTACCTTTTCCCGACTTTCATCATAAATAGGCATGCCAAGATATTGCTTAGAAAAGACAATACCCTTTGCAAGAGAAGTTCTCTCGGAAATTAAATCACATAACTCATTATCAATTTCATCAATACGCATTCTGGATTCTTCGAGAAGTATTCTTGCTTCTTTTTCATTTTCAAAAGATATTTCGTTATTATTACTTTTCAAAAAATCACCAAATTGATAATAATATAATTTATTAAAATCAT
>JAUNXD010000253.1 GCA_030539985.1 Methanobrevibacter sp. | reverse complement strand
TGTTGAACTAGGAAAGCCTAAATCTGATGAAGGAATGTCTTTAACAGCCCGTTTTGCTGAAGATTCATTTTTCACAATTTTCTACAATAATATATGGGATATTGATTTTCTATCTAAATATGATTATAAGAACCAATTGTTAAGTGAAGAGGTAAATTTTGAGGTAAATGAAATCAAATTCATTGATTTTGAATATTTGAATACATTTTTCTATAATTTTAAAAGCGAAAAAACAATTTCTTCAGTTGATGATTTCAGCATTCACAATATTCGCAATGATTTTTTCATGCTTGTTGAAACAAAAGAGCTGGCATTTGTTGTTGGTGGAAATCAGATGGATTTCTTCACGCCTTTTGAAAGACTTGATGACTCTTCATTAAGGGAACTTTCAAATGATTGGATGCTTTATTTTTTAAACTATCATCTTAAAAGAAACATCATTAAGGACCCAATGTGCGAAAATCATCCGCTGATACATACCAAAAAATAATTTTATATTGTTTTTGCAATATCTATTAAAATAATTAATTTGATAGATATTTTAATTAACTTTTTTTATTAAGCCATTAAAATTATCCATCATTTCTTTAATTAAACACTAGGTTTTTGATGACTTCGAAAACGTAAACTGTTCCTGAAATAAATCCATTGAAATTATTGTTGTGAATGTTTGCCATGTCATCTTCAATACGGTCATCAACTTCCTCAATAAATGTAGTGTTGTTGTAGTCATGGTCTGTGAAGTAATGGACCTGTATTGCATAGTTTGTATCCTCTTTAGGGAATACGTAACTGACACCGATATGGTTCCAAACTTGGTCAGTATCTCTTGAAGGATTTGAGAAATATTGTTTGGATACGCTAACACCACTAAGTGTGGAGTTGTCATTTTTTAAAACTTTATACCCTCCATCTTCCATGGCTCTGAATTTGGCTTCCGAGATGGACGTAATGTGGTCTTCAGGCCAGTCGTCCCAATGATCAATGTAAATATATTCGTTTGTAATGGCATGTGGAGTTTTAGACATGTTAGTCTGGTTCAATTCTTCTGTTGTGTTCCATGATTGGGGCACAACCGTTACGCTATGTCCAAAATCAATTGTTTTATCAGTATTAACACTTAAAAAACTGTTAATTCCATTAATGTTTGATGCAATGATAATGATAAGAATAATTATTAATATTCCATGTAACTTGTCTCTATTTCTCATTTTTTGCCACCTTTATGCTCTGTTTTAGCCCATCTGCGTTCTTTTCTGGTCATCATGTTATGCATTGTCATGAAAAACAATGGAATCAAATGGAAACAATAAATATAATATTTGACAATATCCTTAACATATTCTTTAGGTGTCGGTTTGTCTCTTGAAAGAGCTATCATGATTCCTGGGAAAAATGCAATGACTGAAAGGACCCCTACAAAAAATGGGGCTTCCATCCTAATAACTGTTGGGCTGTGGAATATAAACCATGATATTTCATTTATGATGGTCACTAAAAATCCAAAGAATACCAGCAGGTTAAAACTGTAAAATGAAATATGCTCGATAATGTTGAATTTTCTTGCAACGGATATTTTTGCCCTTAGAATCTGGGGCAGATAAATAAACAATGTTTCAAAGTTACCGATAGCCCATCTCACTCTTTGTCTGAAAAACGCTTTCCATTCTGTTACTGCTTCTTGATATACAGCGCAGTCGCCACAATAACGTATTTTTCCACCTTGAAGCATTATTTTGATTGCCAGATTTAAATCTTCAGTTACCGCAAATCCGTCCCATCTGCCGGAGTTGACGATTGCATCCTTTTTAACGAATTGTCCGTTTCCTCCTAAAAATCCGGTACTTCCAAGATTGTCTTTTGCAATTAATGTATTTCCAAAACTTGCAAATTCAAGGTGTTGCATACGGGCCAAATAGTTTTCATCAGTGTTGAACATTTTAACCCTTGATTGAACTCCGTCAATGTCTCCATTAAGATATTGAACAATTGTCATTAAATAATCAGTTTTAATCTGAGTATCTGCATCAAAAACACCTATAATTTCACCTTGTGATAATGTTAATGCATCGTTTAACACAAATCCCTTTCCTTTTCCAGATCGTGGAGGGTGTCTTGTAACGATTTTAAGTTGTGGAATATCATTTTTTAAATTTGATAATATTTCACCGGTACTGTCGGTAGAACCGTCATTAATAACGATGACTTCGTAGTTGTCTTCATCATTTTTTGAATATTCTGAATTACAGATACTTCTCACTGTTGCTTCAATGGTATTTTCTTCATTGTGAGCAGGGATGAATATACTTACAAATGGAAGGTTTTCTTCTTCGAATGGAGTAATAGGTTTTTGTTTTTTTGCACTGACAAGTGAATTGACAAGCATTGCAAAAGTCGGAATTAAAAGTAGCCATTGAAGCCAGGTTGCATTTCTTGTTCAAATTGCCATAATGATTAAAGCAACACATAAAATTAAAAGAAAACTAGAGTCTGATTTTTCAATAACAAGTTCAGTGTTT
>JAUNXD010000252.1 GCA_030539985.1 Methanobrevibacter sp. | reverse complement strand
CTATTGCAGATTTGTCTGAAATACAAAGTATATCATCAACCATACACTTATTGGAGTACTCATAACCGAGAGTAGTACCTGTTGGAGTTACTACATTATCAACTAATGTTTTAACCCCGTCATCTAAAAAGAAAGTAGTAATCTCTTTTCTTTCTTCCAATAAGACTATTGTATCGCTCATAGTATCACATTAATATTTCAAATATATGATTTCCTTTAACAGAAGGATTACATTTAATATTGAATCCATTTTCACTAGCTAGATTGCAGAAATATAAATCTTCTGACAATACCGTATCATTTGGATAAGTTACGAATTTGAAATATGGATATTGAAGTTTGCTAAAGACATTAACTTTAATTAAAGCAATTCCAAGTCCTCCTCCTTTGATATCTATTGGTCTTGGAACCTCATGAATCATTGTCTGACCTTTGATGCAGTTGTTATCGTTGAAGTCTTTTCCGAAAGTGTAGATTATTGTCTGATCGGTTTTTGTTCTTTTGCGATAGTACCATCCAAGAGCAATATCTGAATCACACTCCAGGAGTTTGATCAAAGTGTCATTTTGAAGTTGGATGTCTGAATCTACCATTAATACGTAGTCATAGTTTCCAGCCATTGAGTTTTTAGCTATTTGGTTTCTTGCTTTAGCGCAGTCATAACCTGCTACATAATCAAAGTATAGATTATAGCCTTTTGGTCTTGTTAAACCGTATATGCTTTTAAAGCATTCGGGTTTGATGTTTTCAAAAGTTGGAACTGCAATTAATATCTTTTTTTCCATTTATTCTTTCTCCAGTTTTTGGATTCTACTTTCCAAATCATCTAAATTAATCTTGTCTTCTTTTTCGCATCTATATTCATACAAGTCGATTAAGGCAACAATAACAATAGCTAATGTAAATGGTAATAGTCCTTCGATTAAAGAGTACTTAGTTGCATTAGTCATTATGATGTTGATAGCTATTGCTGTTAAAACAGCACTTGAAATTGTTTTGGTAAAGTTACAAATGACAATCTTCTTTTTTAAATCGTTCATGATAACAATATCCTCCAAAGAATTTTATTCTCCTTGAGGGTAACCCAATACTGTTTTAGCTTTCCTTTTAGCGCATTCAACATCTCCATCGCCTCTTATCCTACTTGCGTAATGACTGGCTATTCCTAACACTATCATAAGGATGCAGTAGGGAACAGTATTTTCACTAATGCCTAAAGATTCAGAATATAACATGATGATTGGAATGACAGTAACGAGAAAAGAGGTCAATATGTCTATATCTTTTCTGTTAGCTTCTAACCATTCATTTATCATCTGCTATCGCCTCATCATAGGTATGACTTAAAATTACACCGTCAACACAAATCTTTTCTTCAGTTCGATATACTTCTTCAGCGTTTTCTTCTTGATTTATCCAGGATTCGTATTCTTCAAAAGTTTCAAAGTATTTGATGTATTTCATTGTGCCTCCCAAGTAATTGAATAATATAAAATACCATCTTCGATTTTAAATGATATTATGGGTTTTACAGCATAAGGATAACCGCTATCGACGTATTTAGTGCCGTTCCAGTAAAACCAATGGCCTGTTGATGCGTCAATGTAAGGGCCTTTATTTTCTAGGGTTCCTACCAGTTTCCTTATTGTCACATTAAAACCTCTCTATAATATTATGTTGTTTATTATATATTTTATTATTTGTTTTATATAAAGTATACATTTTCACCCTCATTACAACCATCCCATTCCATGTACAATCTGTTATCCTCCCAAACAAATCGCACATTATTGACAATAGCTACATCCGGAAGTTCACAATAAGTAACTCCGTCATTATCTTTAACATAATTGGCCTGCGCCATGATATTGGATTCTGAAGGTACGATCATGTTTACCACGTGGGTGATTTCATCCTGTTCGAAAGAACAGTCAGCAAGATCAATACAGTTCTGAGATTCAGGATACATTTCAATCTCAGACATTTGCCTATATACTCTAATATAATCTGTCTGTTCGTTTTCCGTTAGATTAACAATTGACAATAGCCTTAGGTCATGCCCTTCAACTGGATTACACTCCCCGTCACTGTCAATGTAAATTCTGGTATTTGGAAGAATATCTGCTGGAGCCGGCCGTTTGAGTTTCAGCCTGAAAACATCTCCAAGCACGGCCACAGTAACAAGAGTATGGCCAGATGTTTTAACCTGTACTTTACCTAAAAGATAACCGAATGCTAAATCGCCTTCTTTGGCCTTTTTAACTATTGTATGTTCCATTGTGGATGATTCATCTAATGTTACCATTTCACCGACTGCACATTGATTAGAACAAATCCAAGCCGTTTGTTCTTCATTAACATAAGTCCTTTCGCCCTCATCTAAAAGACAGGCTATAACGTCCATTTTCTCTGCATGTTCCAATCCTGTTGGATATCCACGGCCATGTCCAATTGTACTTCCGTCATCATAATCAATAATCATTTCAATAGCTCCAATCTATTTTCCTTATAACTCAACCATCGATGAA
>JAUNXD010000251.1 GCA_030539985.1 Methanobrevibacter sp. | reverse complement strand
ATTATAGATTAATCTGCTAATGCCAATATTGGATTCAATTTTGTTAAAACTAACAATCTGTTCCCCATTATCATTCATATCCATTATAGTAGGATAAATTCTAATTTCAAGATTTTTATTAATAAAGTTCATCTTTAAACCTAATCCGCATCATTCTTTTAAAATCGAAAAAAGATATATTTGTAAACCTATATTTACAAATGATATAGTAATATTTCTATTGTAATAATATATATAGATTTCGCATGAATCCCAAAAAATATAAAAAAAACCCCTATCCAAAAAAAGTATTAACAAATGTATACCAAAACAAATCTTTAAGAAAAAAACACTGTTTAAAATCAATATTTTAAATAATTAACACTTAATAATGAGTATTTACTATAGTATACCCAATTTGCGATTCATCCTCGCCTTAAGAAGGCGAGGTATTCTCGCATTTCTATGATAAAAAAAATAATTGATTAGTGAAAACTATTTGTCAAAACCCTTTAAGGCATACAGCTTGTTTCTCAAATCGGCCGCCCTTTCAAAGTCAAGCCTTGCAGCGGCGTCTTTCATGTCCTTTTCTAAATCCCTGATAAGCAACTGAAGCTCATCTTTAGGCATTTTACTAACGTCAGTGCCGATGCCCTTGTATTTTTCATCCTCTTCAGCGAGTTTTTCTTTTAATGTTCTTTGGGTGGATTTAGGAGTTATTCCATGAACCTCATTGTATTTCATCTGCAGTTTACGCCTTTTGAGTGTAATGTCATATGCATTTCTAACCGAATCAGTCATTTCATCCACATACATTATCACACGGCCGTTAACGTTTCTTGCTGCCCGTCCTATGGTCTGTATCAAGGAAGTTTCATTTCTTAAAAATCCTTCCTTGTCCGCATCCAAAATAGCCACCAAGGACACTTCAGGCAAGTCCAGACCTTCCCTTAAAAGATTTACACCTACCAAAACATCAAATTTGCCTCTTCTCAAGTCATTGACGATGTCAATCCTCTCAAGAGTATCGATTTCAGAGTGCATATACCTTACCTTAACACCTATTCTTGCATAATAATCGGTCAAATCCTCTGCCATCCTTTTTGTTAAAGTGGTAACCAGAACCCTTTCATCCTTTTCGGCGGTCAGCCTAACTTCTTTAAGTAAATCCTCAACCTGACCTGTTACGGGGCGAATCAACACTTCAGGGTCAACAAGACCTGTTGGCCTAATGATCTGCTCCACCACGTTTCTTGATTTTGAAAGCTCATACTGTGCAGGTGTTGCGGAAACGTAGATTACCTGATTTACCGATGATTCAAACTCATCAAACCTCAAAGGCCTGTTTTCCTTAGCGGAAGGCAATCTGAAACCATGCTCAACCAGGGTTTCCTTACGTGCACGGTCCCCATTATACATTCCCCTGATTTGCGGAACGGTAACGTGGGACTCATCGATTATTGTTAAAAAGTCATCAGGGAAGTATTTTAAAAGTGAATATGGTTTTTCTCCCCATTCACGCCCGGACAGGTGCATTGAATAGTTCTCTACACCCGGACAGTATCCCATTTCCTGAAGCATTTCAATGTCAAAACGAGTCCTTTGCTCCAGTCTCTGGGCTTCCAGCAGTTTTCCCATGGAATTCAGTTCTGAAAGCCTTTCATCCAATTCATTTTTGATTTTTGAGATTGCCACATCCATCTTATCCTGACCGACTACGAAGTGCTTTGCAGGGAAAATCATGTACCTTTGAAGGGATTCCTTCTTTTTGCCTGTAACCTTGTCAATCAGACTTATGGCATCTATCTCATCACCGAAAAGCTCAATCCTTATCGGAGGGGTTCCGTGAACAGGATTGATTTCAATGACATCTCCCCTTACCCTGAACTGACCACGGTCAAATTCGATGTCGTTTCGCTCATACTGCATGAACACGAGACGGGAGAGAATCTCTGATCTGTCGTAGATGTCGCCGACTGCAATTCCGAATGCAAATTCCCCATAGTCTTCCGGAGAACCTATACCATAAATGCAGCTAACGCTGCTTACAACAATCACATCATCCCTTGAAAGCAGTGACTGAGTGGCTGAATGCCTCATTATATCAATGTCATCATTGATTGACGCTTCCTTGTCAATGAAGGTGTCTGTTCTAGGCACATAGGCTTCCGGCTGGTAATAGTCATAATAGCTTACAAAGTACTCGACTGCATTGTCCGGGAAAAATTCCTTGAATTCCTCATACAACTGTGCCGCAAGGGTCTTGTTGTGTGAAATGACAAGGGTGGGTTTCTGGACCTTTTCAATGACATTTGCCATTGTGAAGGTCTTTCCTGAACCTGTCACTCCCAGAAGAGTCTGTTCCTTTATGCCATTGTTTATGCCTTCGGCTAATGAGTTAATGGCTTTTGGTTGATCGCCCAAGGGTTTATAGGGCGATTTCAGCTTGAATTCCTTCATGATATCTAATTAATGATAGTGATGTTGAAACTGACATGAGTGTAGCTTGGAGAACAGCATGGAGTGACCCTCTGGTCCCTTACCACCAGCTGCCCATAGCCTTT
>JAUNXD010000250.1:1810-2556 GCA_030539985.1 Methanobrevibacter sp. | reverse complement strand
TAAAACTGTTAATTCTTTATCTAAACAATCAAAACATTTATTAGATTGGCTTTCTTTATCAATAGGATTGCCGCAAACAGTACACTTTTGATCAGATAAATAATCATCCTTTAAATCTCTTGTAATATGCAGATACTCCTCATTGAGAATTATCCTAGCATCCACTTTTTGTTTTGAGTCTCTTTTTGCCAATTTTGCTAATTCTTGACTTAATTCATCACTGCTATAAAATAATCTAATTTGCATATTAAGTCTTGTTTCAGTAGGAATTCCGTCAATATAAACCGGATACATATAATTATAAGCATCTAAAGGAAATATTTTAGCTTTAACATCTTTAGAAAGGCCCCAACCTTTGCTAGTGGAGGATTTCCCAACTAAAAGCTTAGTATCAATATAATTCAAATTTTCATTATGAAACTCATCTAAAACTTTATCTAATTCTTTTTTATTAAATTTTAATTCTAATTCTATTTTTTTATTTGGATCAATAGATTTTTGTTTCCTTAAATGCTCTTTCATAGGAGTACCATTATAAAATAAACGAGGATTAATCCTAATTTTACATGGTGAAATAATATTATTTATTCTAATATAACATTCAAATTCATATCTCAAAATAGGAATAAAATCACGAATATCAAGTAAATTTAAAGCCCAGCCACTAGGAACATCTTTAATTGTCTTTCCTAAATGTACCTCTGTGAATATTGAATAATCACATTCACTTTCAAGTAAAACTGCTC
>JAUNXD010000250.1:0-1745 GCA_030539985.1 Methanobrevibacter sp. | reverse complement strand
ATCTATAAAATCTTGTATCTCCACTTGAAACGTTTTAATTCTATTACCTTTTCCAGAATTTTCTTCTAATTTTTTAAGTTCAATGATGCCGGTATTAGCATATTCCATAGCAATATCTGCAACTTTTACATCATCATTCACAACTTCTAAATCTTTTGTATCAGAAATAGCTATTGCATATAATAATGCTAATTCTTCATTTGTTAATTGGTTCATAACAAATGTGTCATTTCCTTGATTCTTTGGATTTTCAAAAGGAGTCTTATAACCTATAGAAAATCCATATGCAGCAAGTAAAAGGAAATTTTCTCTTTTAATAATACCCTCAGTTCTAGGAGAATTTAAAATTTCAGATTTATTAAAAAAATCAACATAATTCTTTTCAATATAAAAATGGTTAGATTTAGAACTCATTATTCCATCTCCTTAATTTCAATTTGCTTTTCAGATTCGGATTCTTTTAATGCATACTCTAAAACATGGTTTTGTTTAAATAAAGATTGGACAGGTGCAGAGTATTCTTCTTCAAGTAAAAACAATAATAATTGTTTTTCTTCACTAACATCTAAACAACTCTGTGAAACATTTAGCCTTTGTTGGCCACTTGTCCTAGCTAAAAGTGTATCAACAACTAAAGGGGATTCGAAACCTGAAACAGAATGAATAGCTAAAATAAATGATAATGCTAATAATTCAACTTCAGAAGCACTTGCAGTAGATGAAGCTTCACGCCCCTCTTCATCATATAAATTGACTTGATATTCATCATTTATTTTTATACATCCGAAAGATTGGGATTTTCTAATTAAATTAAAGAATTTTTCATTAGTAGATTTTTCAATAACCTTTCTAGTTTTAGCCATCATATCCTCTTTAACATCATTAATAACCTTTAAAGCATCCCCACATAATTTAATTTTTGCCAAGATATCTTTATATTCCTCTTCATCAGAAAGTAATTTAAGATATTCTTCATTCAATTTATCTACTTTTTTCTTTAAAGAGATATTATTATTTTTTAAGCTATCTAACTCAGATTTCTTATCAGGTAATATTCTTACCAATTCATCTCTACGGTCTATGCTTTTTTTAAGATGTTTATTTAACTCAACAGTTTCATAAAGTTCTTTAATTTCTTTTTCTAAAGATAATATAGCGTCAGTGTAAGTATTAATATCTTTTTGAATGCTCTGTTCAGTTTTTAAATATTTTTCTTTAGTATTTGAAAAATTATTGAAATACTTTTTATGATCACTTATAATTTTATCTTCAGGAGAAATAAGGTATAGTTTTGCTTTTTTATTTCTTAATATTTCAACTAAATTATCATCAATCTTACGATCACAAACTTTACAAGTCCTATCATTGATGGAATCATTTAAAATTGTCTCCTCAATAGGGTAAATATAAGAATCATCTTTATTTTCTTCAATTGTTTTCAATGCATTAATAAAAGCATCTCGAGCTAAAATTTTAGGTGCTTCTTTGATAATATTATCATTTAAAGCTTGTTTTTTATCATTTAATGAATCAATGAATACCTCTTTTTCTTCTATTTTTTTATTTCTTTTTTCTTCGGATTTTTTTATTGAAGGGGTATTTCCTAAAGAATCCATTAATGTGTCTCTTTCTTTTTCTAATTTCTCATATGTTTCTTTTAAAAGATCATATCTTTCTTCTTCAGATTTTAAGAAAGATGATTGTTGATTATATTCTTTTAATTTAGCATCTGAATCTGAATTAGG
>JAUNXD010000249.1 GCA_030539985.1 Methanobrevibacter sp. | reverse complement strand
CTATTAAAATGACTAAATATCTTTCAAAAATGAATATAAATAAGTAATTAATGGAAAACACTGAAAATTTTTAAAAAAATTAGTAATACTTTTTTATAAAATAATACTATTTAAATTAATAATTTTTTTAATAAAAATAATAATATTGAAAAGATTCAACCTATTGGCCTTATTAAAAAAAAATAGCTATTAAAGGTTGAGGAGAAATGCTTTAATAGCTATTGTAGACAGTGAAAGAAACCCATATGTTATATATAAATCTCTTTTAATTTTATTAATTTCTTTACATTGATGGAGAAAAAATGCAATATTAACTGGTTATGCCAACAATTAATATTGCTTGGCTAATGATGAATTATCAACGCAAAGTAATTAACTGAAAAATAATCAAAATATTCTCTATTTTAACTATTTTTCTAACATTAGTGATGTCTCACTAATCTTAGAACGACACTTAAAACGAGTGACGGTAAATAGCTATAAATTAATATAGCTATTTACAATCATGGCTTGACTATTATATAACTCTATTTTAATTCTAATGGCCCTAATTTTGAAAGAGTTTTATGAAATTCACTCATAGTTGATTGGAATTTCTCACCTTCCGATGCGGAAATCCACTCAAAGCGGAATCTTTCCTTTTCAATACCAAATTCCTCAATGATGTCCTGAACAATTTTTGCCCTTCTAGACCATTTGTAGTTACCTGCATCATAGTGACAATCACCAATATGACAACCTCCCACAAATACTCCATCGGCACCATCTTCAAACGCTTTGAAAATCATGGAGGGATTGATCCTACCTGAACACATTACACGAATGATTCTGACATTTGGAGGGTATTGCATACGTGCAGTTCCCGCAGTGTCAGCACCTCCATAACAACACCAATTACATAATAATCCTACAATTTTTATATCATCAGACATTAAACCACCTCATAATTCAACTTTATCCGGACTATATAACGGAGGTTTGATATCATCTGAAACTCCAGCCACATAACCAGTCCTTTCACAATATTTTTTCTGCAATTTGTCAAAAATCAATGAAACGGGAATATCCATAGGGCAGACATCATCACATTGACCGCAGTCACAGCAGCTGAAGCTCATGTGAGAGAGTCTAACTCCTTGAAATGCAATCGGTTTTGGAGGAATGTTAAGTTCATCCTTAAAGTAAGATTTGTTCAACTCACAGTTCTCATAACACCAGCATATCGGACAAATGTCCCTGCATGCATAACATCCAATGCATCTGCTCCAAGCATCCATATCCTCTGCATCACCAAACTTGGCATTCTGAACCTTGCTGGCCATCTTTATCATGATGCCCTCAACTTTTGATCTTGCTTCGATTGATTTTTCAGAAGGGTTTTTGGTTTCAAGTATTCCAGATGCCTTTGCACCGTCAATTAGTTCCTGACCTTTTTCGTCATTGATTTCAATGAATGTCCAACCGTCTTCTGCTCCCCAATTACCGCATGCAATGTTTGCTTTCCTAGGAATTTTTACATCACATCTTTGACAGTTGCTACGTCTTCCGTATCCTTCCTGTTCCAAATCGTGAATCTTTACCCCCTTTTCAGTACCGTCTGCAAGTTCGACAATGAATTGTCCCTTATCTATCTCTTCACTTACAACATCGTCCGGATTGATATCATAATACAAATCAATCATTTTACGTCCGGTTACTGGAGAGACAGTTCCTCCACAATTCAAACCCACGGTATAGATGTTATCAGGATTAATTTTATGCCTTTTAATTAACTCCTGAATTGACCGAATATCACACGGTTTTACAGCAACTGCAATTTTTTTGTCTGAAAAATACTTTTGGATTAAATCCCCCACCATTGTAGGAGCACAATGGTAAGATCCAGCAGTTGAAATTAAATCATCAGGATTGGTGATAAATGTTGGAACACCGTCATATATATCATCTCCAGGTCGCAATGCCAAAACACCTTCTACAATACCATTATCCAATAGATATTTAAAAATGCTTGTAACTGCACCACCACATTCACCCGCTTCATGAATTGCACTATCGCTGGACTTAGCTAAAACATAACTCATAAAATCACCTTATTCTCCATTAATTTTTTCAATGACTTCAACAATGCTCAAATTTTCAGATTCATAAACTGAATTGAATTTTTGAGTTAAACCTTCGGCATTAGTGAATGTTCCATCACTTTCCAACCATGATTTAACAGGTACGACAAAATCAGAGATTTTGGTTGTGTCATTTTCAGATGGGGAAAATGTTATAATCTGAGATATTGATTTAAAATCAAAATCAAATTCAGTTACAATATCATCATTGAAAACAAGTAAGACATCAGTACCATTTAATAAATCCAATGCATCCTCTTTTGATATTGATTCGACCAAATTTAAAGCACCTTTTGCATTTGATTTGCTATAAACCGGCAATATTTTGGAATTCATACCCTCAATCAAATCTAAATCTTTAAAAGAATCAACTTTATTAAATACGATGACAGAATCATTGCCAAAATCATTATTGTCTAAAAATTCTTTAACAGTAACAGAT
>JAUNXD010000248.1 GCA_030539985.1 Methanobrevibacter sp. | reverse complement strand
CCTGAATGTTTAACTTTGAAATGTCAGAATCCATTAATGGAGATTGCAAATAACCAATATCTCCTTCAAAATCCTCATCGTTTACATCAGAAGACATATATTCCCAAGCGCGCAGGGTATCAAATTCAAGAGTATTTGCCCTGTCCAATACCTTAGGTGAAAACATGTAAGTTGTTTCATCAACATTAACTGTACCAACAATGAATAGATTATCGGGCAGAGTTAATGCATCACTATTACCATATAATGGGATTTCTTCACCACTTTCAATTGCTGAAAGAAAATCTGCAAAGTATCTTTCAACATGTGACAAATTCATTTCGTCCAAAATTAGGAAATATGGGTTGTTTGGATCATCTTCTGCCTGTTTAATTAACTCATATGCAGGAGTTGATTGATAATCTTCTGTGATTACATTATAATAACCAACAATGTTGGTGTTGTCTGTCCAGTTGGCTCCAACCGGTACAATCTGGTATTTTGAATCATTTAGTGAAATGTCCAAAGTTTCATTATTATGTGTTTTTGAACACCTCCAATTAGCAATGAAATCGTCAAATCCGAATTTATCAACATTTAAAATAACATCAACTTGTTTGCCGTTATTTTCCCTTAAATAATTCTGTAATGCATCATTTTTCTTAAATGTCAACTTCGGAACGACCCTAATTCTGGCTGTAGATGCTATTCCATCCACAATAACATTACATTTGGAATAACCAGAATCAAACGGATAATAATCAAAAATATTTTTATGAACAAACCACTGTCTTTTTTCAAAAGCAGAGGGATTAGAGTTTTGTTTTAGTAAAATTTCTCCATTAGGTTCATCATAATCTTTAGAAATGAACTCTTTTAAATCATCACAAGAAATTTTTAAATCAACAGCACCATTAGGATTTGTTTCATATAACTCTTTAAAATGCTCTTTGAGTTCGTCACTATCATAATATAATTGGACTAAAGTTTTAATATTTCCTTTAGCAGGAATATCATCAACAGTCATGTTAAATTCAGCCCCACATTCATTAATTGGTATAATATCGGATATCTCTTCTTTTTGGAGAGTCCAACCATTATTTTCCCAAGATGAATAATTGGTTTTTACTTTTAATGTGATAAACCCATCATCATCGATTTTAACATCTTTTGAATTGATATTCCCATTGATGAATTGAGCAAATAACTGAGATAATTTTGTTTTTCCAGTACCTGAATTTCCAGTTAATATTTCAAAAGGCTTAACTTTTAAGGATAATAAATAATTTTCTATCAAATCCTTATCAAAATAATATCCGTTAGATATTAAGTATTTATAAAATGATTCAACATGCATTTCATCAGACATATTAAAAACCTACCAGACCAACTTTACGAAATAAAATCAATATTTCCTAATTAATACAATTTATATACAACACAATATTAAAAAATGTCGATCGTTAACTTTCCAAAACAAATATTCACATAAACCACTCAAGTGGCAATTAAATATATAACATCACTTAATTCCTTCCAAGAGTACTTAAAAAATATAAATTACTACCAACATATATACATTCACAGAGGTGAGTTAAATGAAAAACATTTGTGATAATTGCGGTGCCGAACTGAAGACTGGCGCCAAATTTTGTCAGGAGTGTGGAAACAAAGTCAAACCACCAGAAACAGTATTCTGCCCGAATTGCGGAAATGAATTAAGTGATAATGATGATTTCTGCAGCGAATGCGGTACCAACCTGAATTCTCCTGCAGTATCATTTACCCAGAAAAACAGAAAACCGATAATAATTGCAGGCTGCATTCTTGCGGTTGTCATTGTAGCTGTCATTTCAGCATCCCTTATCTCAAACCTTAACTCTCAGGAGGAAACCCTTCCTCCTCAAAACGTTGAGGTGGGCTCGACCAATTTCCTTATCCCAGGAGATTTCAGCCTTGACCCTTCAACCATAGACATTGACTACAAGTATTCAAGTGCGATGTTTGCGCAGGGGTGGAGCAATCCGGATGGGGAGATGATCTACATTTCTACAATGACCGTTCCATATAATGTGGATGCTTCAGATGTTCTGGCTTCACAGGGCGGCGTTGAAAAGACCCTGATGAGTCATGAGGGCTACTACACAGAGGATGACGGCATCTATAATTTCGCATTTGAGGATGGAGGATACATTTGTGTGGTGAGCGTTTCCAGTGCACACCTTCTAGATGAGATTGACTGTTTAGGATAGTGTTAATTACGAAATGTGACAATCGAGGAAGCGAGAACTCAGACATTTTAAAAAAAATAAGAGTCCCAATACTCTTATTTAACCATTATTTTATGAAAAAAACGTGTGATGCAAATCATTAAATATTGCGAAAATCCAAGATAGTGTTGTAGAGAGAAATCCTTACGCATTAGGGTATTCAAAAATATTTTTGAATTATCTTTCGTATGAGGAGCCAAACATGTCCCTCAACCTCCGTTATACTATTTTTTGAAAACCTTATCTCCAAAAAAACAATAAACGAATAATTATTAAATTTTTAAAAAAAAAAGAAAAATAAGGAAGTTAATCCTTATTTTTTAACTTTA
>JAUNXD010000043.1 GCA_030539985.1 Methanobrevibacter sp. | reverse complement strand
AAATCAAGGAAGTTTTTAGTCACGGTATTATTTCTTTTGGAAAATGGCGGGGCTGGGAAGAGTGTTAAGGGAGAATGAAGTTTATATAGGAAATTCGGAGGAAGGAAAGGGGGAGAAAAGATTCGTTTAGCTGTTCCTGGTATTTATTTTCTCTTTTAATCCTTATTTTACAGCTGTTTCAACCCATCTCCCAAGATTATTATACCCATCGTCATATACATAATCATAAATACCTGACGCAATATCATCAAAGTAAGCAGGTCTACCATTATCGTATTGTCCAATTATAGTATGATGATTACAAACTGTTGACATCCTGCCATTAAAATCTCTAATTCTATGTATATCAACTCCTATAACAGCATTTCCTCGCCTTAAACTTTCACGAATTTCATACTGAACATAAGGTCGATTTAGAGTATCTGCTCCAATCAAAACAACAGTTACTGAAGTACCCTCTAACTGTTTATTAATCCATCTCTTTATTGCAGCTTCTCCTTGTCGTTTTACTTGTTCAAAATCAGCATGATCAATAACTCCTGAAACAATTTGCCCACCCTGAGTTACCCATCTATTTCGTACAACCATAACTCTGCTTATATCATTCTGATAATGAAAACTATAAAAAACACTTCTTGCCATTTTGTAAAATATCCTCCCTTACAATTAATTAAAATTCAGTAATATTTATCGTCTAATTACTTATACCTCTTTACAGATATCATATTCATCAATATTCTCCTGACGTTCTATTGCTTTCTCAATATATTTCTGATAATCCATAATAAAACTAGACCACTTCACAGCTTCTATATAGCTACATGTTCCAGTCCAAATAGTATCATTGTTATCACAATTCCTATTTGAACTATTCTTGACACGATTGAACTTATTCTTTTTTACTATTGTAAATAAATTATTTGTATGATGCATTGTACAACCGCCTGCGCAACAGCTTTTTGATTCTAAATAATAAGAGTATGAGCCAGTTTCGTCCGGCAAAACAACTGCAACCATTGCATTACAGTGGCTTGTAACAGAATCACCATTCTTATTTCTACGTGACGTTTCTTTTAGTGAATATGAAACCTCCCATGGAATCCATTGATCACGATCGCTTTTCCACCACTCCCTCATTCCTGGTGAAATAAAAACAACAGTGACCGAACTATCATATATTCTATCCTTTAATTTTTCCCAAATAGTACTATCTGATAGATTACTTAAATCCTCTCCATCACTTTCACCTTTGTAAATATTGTCGGATGAATCGAGTTGTCTTTCGAATTCATCGACATAATCTCTAACAGTAGAATCACTATAAACACTTAAATTTTCTACTTGATTATCTCCGTACTTATATGAAACAAATATCTTATTGCCCATTACTATATATATCTCCTTCCTATACCACAATTCTGTGCTTATTTGCTATCTTCAAAACAGTTTCAACCAACATATCAATGTCCTTGCTTTCTTTAAGTATCGTTTCACTGTCTTCAATATATCTATATAAATCTTCATCAAGCTTTATATCTTCTAGTATTTTTTCAGCTACGTCACCGGTACTTCCAATAGGAATAATTAAACATCCCATTTGTTTCGCTATTTGATATTCCTGCCAACATCCATTTGCTTCAACTTTATTTCCCTTACTGTCCTTTTTATTTCCAAACATGAATATAGCAATTCCGTTATTGGAAAGCATTTCCTCTCGATACTCTTTCCATTTTTTTGCACGCTCATCTGGATCTTCTATATTCTGGGGAAAAGGTCTAAGACATAAGTGTTCATTAATATGATTGTATTTACTCCTATTAATTTCATCTAATGCACCATTTATAACCGATGAACCTATTCCAAGTCCAAAACCAGAAGTTACCTTATAACTTTGCTTTACTAAATGTTTAGATATTTTATAAGCCAACTCCTCAGCTTTTTCCTTAGTCCAATCACCTCCATAAAATTCTGCACTTCCTGAAATGAACACATTATTTGCATTGACAGCTTTTTCTATTTCTCTAAGAATATCTGTAATTTCCGCAAAATCATCAACGTATACTACTTGAATTCCTTGACGCGCCAAATCTGCTTTGCGCAAATCCTGCTGAGCTCTTTTATATCCATACTCTTCAGCACTATAATCACCTTCTTTAACTGTCTTCATTATACAAAAATGATTACGCACATTTTCCCCAAGCAACAAGCGAGTCTGATTTATTACATAATCCAAATTAGGATCTTCAAAACTAAAGCCTATGAATAAAAATGTTTTAGAAATAAGATCCCCTTGTAGTACCCTTCTAAAAAATGGATAAGAAACATCGTATTTTACATAATCATCCTTTGTCAGTACCGCATCTGCTGGATGATCTACATCACCATGCATCTTATAAACAATAGCATCTCGATCTCTTTTGGTATTTGACAATTGCTTGTACTCTATCTTAACGTCAGGGTTGCGATTGGCTTCACGTAAGCCTTCTTCAATCAGATGGTCATAATTTGTTGTCCAGTATGTATTGATAGGTATCCTTGTTAAGATTTTTACATTTTCATTTAAATTAACTTCTTTGTTAAAAGCATCCATAATAGCGCTGTTAATTGAAGTTCGGTTTCCATTCTCGTTGCGAACATATTGAGCTACCAATGTCAAATCATGTTCATCATCTATATTTAGACCAATTTCTTCAGCTAATGGTCGTAGTAATCCTTTCCAATCAACAAATCCTGACGGTCGAGACAATCCTGCTCCTGCAAATAAAGCTGCATTCCCATCTCTAATCGCTTTTATATATTCTTGTAAAAACTTTTGTTTTTTTACCACCGATTTGCTCACTGCTCCTTTCTGCGTTATACATATCTCCAATATTAAATATGTCAGATTAATTCAATTAACAAAAAATAATCAAAGCTATTATTGATATTCCTACGCCTAAATCCCCAACAATTTAAATTGTTCAGCTAAATGTGCTTCTAACTCTTCGATTTCTTTTTTATCTTGAGCCAATAGGCGTTTAACTTCTTCAATATCAATTTCTTCCTCTTCTTCAGTCGTGTCAACATAACGAGGAATGTTAAGGTTGTAATCATTTTCACGAATCTCCTCGATAGAGGCTAAATGAGCATATTTTGGAACATCTTTTCGTTCATGGTATGTTTTGATAATCTTTTCAATGTTTTCATCAGAAAGTTTATTCTGGTTTTTACCCTTTTCAAATTCATTAGATGCATCAATAAATAAAATATCCTTAGATGTGCGTTTCTTTTTCAAAACCATAACAATAGTTGGAATACTAGTTCCATAAAATAGTTTCGATGGCAATCCAATGATAGCATGAATGTGGTTACCACTTTGATGTTCGATTAAGCCTTTTCTTATTGTTCCTTCAGCAGCTCCACGGAAAAGTACACCATGTGGAAGAACAATTGCCATTGTTCCTTCTTCATTGAGGTGATACAAACTGTGAAGTACAAATGAGTAATCTGCTTTTGTTTTCGGAGCAAGTTTTCCATAATCGTTAAATCGAGGATCTTTTAATTTTGACTCATTATTATCCCAACGGGCAGAATATGGAGGATTTGCCACTACGGCATCGAATGAGCGTGGATGATCAATTCCTTTTGCATCTGGTCCATCTGGCCAGTCAGTTTCAAGCGTATCTGCGTTTGATAGACTCATATTTTGGAATGAAACGCCATGCATCATAAGGTTCATTCGTGCCAAGTTATATGTTGTAGTATTAAGTTCTTGACCGTAGAATTTTACAGCTCCTGGCTTATCTCCACCCGGTACTTCGTCTTGCACTGTTAAAAGTAGTGAACCTGATCCACATGTTGGATCATATACACTAAATACACTATCTGATTCTTCCACATCGTCTGTAACGATTTTTGCTAAAATTTTAGAAACCTCATGCGGAGTATAGAATTCTCCACCTTTTTTCCCTGCAGATGCTGCAAATTGACCGATTAAGTATTCGTATATTTCACCGAGAATATCTTTCCCGTCTTCTGACTTATATTCAACACCGTCAACTAACTTAACGATACGATTCAATGATTTAGCACGTTCATTTGTAGAAGCTCCCAATCTTGAGTCTCCGAGATTTACATCATTAAATACACCTTTGAAATCTTTTTCTGCTTCTTTATTAAGTTTTGCATGTTCATCAAAATTTGCAAAAATCGTTTGATAATCACTTGGAATAACTTCACTGTTATCAATTTTATCCATAAGTGAAGCCCAAGTATCATCAGGGGAAATCGCATAACCCAATGCATATGAAATATCTTCAATGTAATCATCTAGGTCATCACCACTCGCCTGCTCTTTGTATGCTTCATTTACAGATTGGCCTTCTTCAACATCAATAACCCCATTAGAAACTAAATATTGCTCTTGATGTTCTGAAAGATATCTATAAAACATAAATGACAAAATATAATTTTTATATTCTGAAGCATCCATGTTTCCTCGCAGTTCATTTGCCATAGCCCATAACTGGGATGTAATTGTAGTAATATTATTCATATTGTTTCTCCTTTGTTATACAAACATTTGCTGTAATAAGCCTTTTTTAAGCAATTTGAGATGTTCTAACTCACGCTGATGAAGAGTGATGAGGTGGTCTAAGTTAGAAAAGTACTCGCCGATTTTTTGTTGTTCACCCAATGACGGAGACATAAAAACAAGTTCTTTTAGCTTTTCTTGTGACATTGTAGGCACACTACTGCCACCGGTGATTCCTCTTACCTGTTTCATAAAACTAACACTTCTTACAGATAAAAAAGTAAAGTACCCGTTAGAATTCTCCTTAGGTGTTAATAAAGCGAACTGAGGATTTATAGTAGCTTTCTCCTTCAAATCCTTTATATAGCCGATTTTTCCGATGGAAGCAGTCTTTGTAAAAAGAATATCTCCCACGTTAACCTGGATCTCAGGTGATTCATCATACTTCGTCCATGATAAATATTTGTTATTCTCAGTAGAGACATTTCCCATTTCATCAATATCAGCAGGGCTAAATGTGATAGCGCCATCGCCAGGCGCAACTAAATCGGACTCTTTGTATCCTCGAAATCCAATCCGTCCTCTTAAAGAAACTACTTCTCCCAACTTACGCTGTTCCCAATCGTCAGTAAATCCTGGGAAACGAATTTCTGGATTTTTTTCACCTTTTTTCGGAAACATTTTTTGAAGCATTGATTTTTTCAAATCTTTTGTATGTTCCAACTTACGCTGATGAAGGGTGATGAGGTTATCTAGGTTAGAGAAGTACTCACCGATTTTTTGTTGTTCGTCCAAAGATGGTGTAGCTGTTTTTACATTATTTATGATTACTTTTGAAAGGCTTGGCACACCCGTTGATTCATCTTTCTTTTTCCAATTAACATTTTGAAAAAGACAACTTGTAAACTCTAAATCATAATCTATCTTTGGAATGCAGTAAAATAGTGTGTCTACAGTCCAAAATGGTGCCCTTAAAATATACGGCTTATCAATAGTTCCCTTACGTCCTATTCCGATTGCATCTTTATCATATGAAAGCGCCGCGTCAACACTAAGCATATAACCGCCTGTCCCATATACAGGAATGTTACCTTCGTTAAGATGTTTATAATCCATTCCACTACCAATTTCAACTATATCAGAGAACTTACGCTGTTCCCAATCATCAGTAAATCCTGGAAACCTTAGTTTCGGTGCTTTTTTCTTTTCAATCAATCTTTTTCCTCCTTGAATTGTTAATTTTGTCCATTATCTCACCTTTCTGACATCTTGTCTGCAAGTTTATAGATAGCTTCTCGCAAGCTATTACGATACTTAATTTTTGAAAGACATTGGACCTCTTCATCAAGTGACATTATTTTGTATTCAGCACTTGCTTTTTTTATGATTTCCATTATCTCTCCAGCATCATCTAAATCCTGTTTTCCATAATGGTGACGACTAAATAACTCACGCATTTCAGCACTTGTAATTATATCGGTAATTCCCCATTTTCCACGGAATTTTAAGAGGACTCGTTCAATACTAACAATATTAGCTTCCTGAATAACAATTTCACAGTCTTTAAGATTAGCTGGATATGTGAAATTAGAGTCTTTGGGTGGATATTCCCCCTCTCTAATCGCTTCTGCTGCGTTCTTAATTTTAGTAGCATAGGCACGATCGTCTAAACCATTTGCAAACTGATCAATTTTTTCTTTAGTTTCATCAGCTTTATCCTCTTTACCATCATGTACCGCATTTAACAACTGATTAACCAATTCAGTAAGATAATCATAATCAATTTTGATGTCTTTAATATGTGTCATTCGCAGTTCTATCTGGTAGAACGGAATATTCTTACTTTTAGATATAGCTGTTTTCAACTCATTAGCAAGCACAGTTGTCAACATTACATGCTGTTCTGATGTCATGCCAACCTTTTCAATCAATTGATCTGGGTTGTTATAGTCAAATCCCTCATCTCCGTTTTCAGGATTATAGTCATACTGTTTTAACTTCGCCATTCCAACATTGTATTCTCGAATTAAAGCTAGCATATACTCTTTTTGTTTTTCTGACGGAGGTAACTGAACAAAACCTTTAGTCATGCTTGATAGCTTTTCAACCACTTCTCTAACGTCTTTGAGAACACTCTCAAATTGTGGAGCCGTAATACCGTTTTTAACATTTTGCTTACTCCTTTCCTCATCAGAAAGGGTTGCAGAGTCTTTATTAGCATAAACGGCTAACGCTTCATTCATTAACTTTTCATTGTGAGCAGGCCAGCGATAATTTACTATACGTCCCCATGGTTTTTCTTGCATGTCAGAAATTCGATTAGTCCTAGAATATGCCTGAATCAAACCAGCTCCTTTCAGAGTTCTATCAACATATAATGTATTTAATTCTGGTGCATCAAAACCAGTAAGTAACTGATCTACAACAATAACCAAATCTAAGAAATGGCCATCAAGTGCAGTTTTATTTAATCTTGAGATGACATCCTGTGTATAGCCAGATACATCATTCATTCCAAATCCAGTATTAAATTCTTTATTATATGCATCTATTGCTCTGTATAAGCCTTTATTGGTTGTAAGCATGGTATCATTATTTGAGTTGTTAGCACTAAATGTTACAGCTACTTTAAGAGTAAACAATCCTTGCTTTTCACGTTCATTATTCACTCTTTGAAACTCATCAAAATACATCATTGCCATCGGAGTACTTGCCTTGCCACCACCGACATGAGTAGTTAATAAAGCATTATATTTACCATCACTTGAACGGTTTCTCCACTTATCAAAAATATCTTTTACAACAAGTTTAACGTGGTCAAGGTTTTCATCATAGAAACTTGATTCAACTGCATCATCCATATCTTCTGGTGTAAGATTATCGATTTTCACCTTAATTTCATCTTCAGACCAATCTGGATACTTAGTTTGATAAAAAGTCGGGAGATAATCACGTTTCATTTCTTCTTCAGGAATTGTTGTTTCAAAATCTACCTTAAAACCTAAAACGTTTCTATCAGCAATGGCTTCACGAATTGTATAAGCATGGAGTAGTGACCCAAAAATATCCTCTGTTCTTAGTCCTGTTGTTGTCTCATCAAACATCGGTGTTCCTGTATAACCAACCCATGCTGCACGCTTAAACGCTTTTTGGATAGCTTCAAAAGATTCACCACCTGTTGAACGATGTGCTTCATCAACTACGAATACTATATTCTTTTCTGGAGACTTAAAGTTCTTTCTCTTTATTAATGTATCTAACTTCTGAACCGATGTAACTATAATACCATTAGCATTAGACTTAAGTTTACGACTTAAATCTGTTGTACTATTTGTTTCTTGGACAATACCATCCATATCATACACAGCATCTGGGTCGTAAGCTTTATAGTTTTCATTTGTCTGTTTAGTGAGTTGGATACGATCAACGACAAATACAACCTTATCAACTTTAGGCATACGGCTTGCTAACCAGGCCGTCTTAAATGATGTAATTGTTTTTCCTGATCCTGTTGTATGCCATACATAACCAATTTTATTACTACCAAATTCAAAATCAGCCTTTTTCAATCCTTCAATTACTTCTTGAGTTGCGTAAACCTGATATGGTCTCATAACTTTCAAAGTTTGTTTATTTGGAGTTCCATCAAGAATCATATAGTTTGTCGCCATCTGATGCGCCATTGGAATAGATAACATGGAATCTGCAAATTCTTTCCAATTTCTTACAATGGTATTATCCTCGCGGCGTTGCCAATTAAATGCAAAATCTTTATTAAACTTCTCAGAAGTTGTATTAGCCATGTATTTTACATTATTTGGAGTTATGGCTACAAGAATTTGTAACACAGAGAAAATATCTCCATACTGCCCTTCATCAATGTACTGATGCATCTGATTTAAAGCTTCATTAACATCATGAGTATCTCTCTTTTCCTCAATTTGAATAATAGGCAAACCATTAATTAAAAGTGTTGTGTCAAAACGGCGATCTTTTTTTCCATTTATAACTGCTGGACGTTCTATCTGGTTAACTACTTGATAAACCGTGTCTCCAGCTCCAATCTGCTTCTGATCGAACACCGTCAAAAATACATGTCGCCCATCATCTAAATCAACTTCTATCTGAGAAACACCATTTAAACCATAAAGAAACTGTCCTGCTTCATACGGCGTATGTAAATCAGAAATAATTTTCTTTACTTGATTAAATTCAACTATACTCAGTGGCTGTTCTAATACATTTTGATTGTGTTGTTCAAGAATCTTTTTAAAGTTGTCCCAAAGTTGATCTGTTGTTTTAATTGATGGTTCATACTTCCAGAGTTTTGTTTTGATAACTCTATCGCCTAAACCTCTTGTTGAAAATTCCGGAATTCCTTCTAAACTTTCAGGAGTTGTAATCGTTCCTGATGTTATATACTGAATCAATTCAGTTTCAAACTGGTTCTCATTCATAATCATTTAATCTCCTTATTTTTTCAAGTGCTAGAATTTTTTCTGTATCTGCAACACGCTTTTTCAACGCTTGTAATCTTAATTGTTCAAAGTAGATATTACCTATCACAGTTTGTTTTTTATACGAATGCAACTCTGGTAATTTTAGCTCTCTAAGTTGTTTTACTGTGTGCTTTAGTACAGCAGAACCCTGTAGTTCTCTTAGCCATTGTTTTTTAATAAAATTGCTCTCATTTAATAAATAAACAAGATATTTTTTATCAATATCTATTTGCGGAACCAGTTTTACATAGTTCTGAGTGAATAGATATCCATTATGCTCAGCACCAACAATAGTTGTCCTTCCAGAGATCAAACTAAAGACTACATCGCCTTCGTTTAGAGTATTAACACTATCTAATGTAGTAATTTTCTTCGCATTTTCTGCGATTATTTGCTCTTTTACCAAGTCATTCTCCAGTTCTTGCTGTCCATAAAAACAGTACGACGGAGCATCTTTATCCAGTGACTCAGTTATCCTAAACTGTGGCGAACCACTCGTGAGTTGAATTAAATCTTGTAGCTTTTTCATATTTGTGCCTTTCAAAAATTACAAATTTAATTGTTACAATTATATTTTACTCTTTTAATTAACTAAGTCAAGTGAAAATATGTAATTTTTAAAAATTACATATTTTTTCTGAAAAATTACCCTTGGGAACAGCGTAAGTTGGAGGATGAGTTCTCAGACTTTATTGTTCCGATGCGCGATAAGCCAAAAGAATTTGGCGGAAATATACCTTGGACTCGTATTGAGGATATAGAAGGAAAGTATTTGAATGGAACATTATCAAATCAGTACGTAACCGAAGATACGGTAAAAAAATGAATTTGAAAATTATTCCTAAAAATTCATTGATTGTTTCTTCAAGTGCAACGTTCGGTGTAGTTGCAGTAGTTACGCAGGATTTGATAACAAATCAGACTTTTATTGGATTAGTTCCAAAAGAAATTGAAACCATAGATTATTGGTATGCATATTTCAATTCAGACGAAGTAAAAAAATATATGAGATTGCAGTCGGCAGGTTCTACAATATTTTATATTGCAAGAGAAAGCTTTGAAAAAATGCCTGCTACTATCCCATCGAAAGATGAAATGATAAAAATAGGGCAGCATTTTAATAACCTCGACCGCCTCATCACTCTTCATCAGCGTAAGGATTTTGTACGATTTATACTCTAAAAAAGCATAATTTTTAAGCATTGTGATACATTATTGTCAGGAGGTTTATAAAAATGGATGAAATGATAATCAATT
>JAUNXD010000247.1:526-2599 GCA_030539985.1 Methanobrevibacter sp. | reverse complement strand
AAACAGCAGCACCGAAAAAGTTGACAATAAATACTCAAATTGTGTAATTTATTCTGAAAAAGCTACCGGAACACAGATTATAAATACAACCATAGACGGATCTACCTGGGGTATTTATGTTTTCCAATGTGCCGATATCATTATAGAAAACAATAGAGTTATGAACCAGGGAGTAACAGGAATTCTTAGCTTCCAATCACCAAGAAGCATAATAAGAAACAATACCGTAACAAATGCCAAAAACCACGGTATCGATGTAAGACACCAAGTAGGAAATAACGCAACAATCATTGACAATACTGTTAGTGGTTCTAAAGAAGGAATATATTTATTGCACTCTGGAGGACATACAGTAACAGGAAATGAAATCATTGGTTGTAGTTTAAGTTCAATCACCTGTTGTGGTGCTAAAAACGTAGTTATTGAAAACAACAAATTTAAACAATCAAGAATTGGAATTCTTCTAGGAGGTAGTGCCCCTGTAGGAAGTACTGCTTATACCGCATATGAAAACATCACAATCGGTGCGAATGAATGGACATTCGACAAATTGCCAATGCCACCATCCTTTGAATTCTATGTTGCTGAAGCAAAAGGAGATTATGCAAGTCTTGATACAATGGTAGGTACTTATACTGACAGCAGCATATCTGACATTACTTTTGTTGAATATACAGAAATTGAAGCGCCTAAAGAAATTTTCGTTGAGTACAATACAATTTTAAACCATACCGGAACAACTAAACAAATAACATCTGGAATGACCAATGATGAAATCCAAGCGGTTATTAATGGAATGGAAAATGGAGACACATTAATTTTTGAAAAAGATGCGGTATTTGAAGATATTTGTCTAATCATTAATAAAACCATAAAAATCATTGGAAATAATGCAACCTTAAAAGGATTAAATACTGCCAATAAAACAATTATTTTGAGTTCATCACTACCTGACTCATATACTGCTAAAACTTATGCAGCAATATTATACTCAGTCAATAATACTGGTGTTGTAATAAGCGATTTGAATATTATTAGCAATTATCCAGATTATACAGATCCAAACAAGGCAGAATACAAAACAGCATGTATTTTTGCCGAAAATAGTGCAAACCTTGTTGTCACTGGATGTAGTCTTGATGGTGCATCATGGGGATTAATTGCAGGATTCCAAAAAAATGGTTGTCCAAATTCAATAATCACCAACAATAAAGTATCCAACCAGTACACCACAGGTATTTTATGCTTCGGATCCAAATTTTCAATAATTGTAAACAATACTGTAACCAATGCTAAAAACCACGGAATCGATGTAAGATTCAATAATACCGGATTCAATGTCACCGTATTTAACAATACTGTATCCGGTGCAAAAGAAGGTATTTATCTTTTACACTCTTTCGGACACAAAGTTTACAACAACACAATCTTAAACTCAAAAATAAGTTCAATTACCTGTTACGGATCAGGCAATGAATACATATTCAACAACACATTAAGCGGAAGTAGAGTTGCAATATTACTTGGTGGAGGATATTATAATGTACACATTGGTAAAAATGTATTTATACCAGATAAATTAGGAAAATTACCTCCTACATTTGAATATTACATTGTAAAAGGTGAAAATAAATATCAAAATTCAGCGGATGTTCAAAGAACATACAGTGATAAAGAAATTGTTACAATTTCCGCTCCAAATGTTAGTGTTGAGTTAAATAAAACTGATGAGTTAACCATTACTCTTATTGATCAAAACAATAAAGTAATGGCTGGAAAAACTATTTCAGTTAAATTCAATGGTGCAAACCAAACTCTCACAACTAATGAAAAAGGTATTGTAACAATAGCTATAGCCAATTTAGGCCTTGGCAATTATACTGCTGAAATCAGTTTTGCAGGAAGCGACAACTATGCTCCGACAAAAGCTAACGCTACAGTTGAAATTACCAAAATAGCTACAGAAGAAACAAACATTACCATTCCAGAAATGACCTCTGGAAAAACATAAACTGTTACCATCAATTTACCTGAAAATGCAACAGGTACAGTTACTTTAACTATTTAAGTCAA
>JAUNXD010000247.1:0-516 GCA_030539985.1 Methanobrevibacter sp. | reverse complement strand
TTGACGGCAAAGTCATAAGTGTAGTTAATGTAACTGACGGTACTGCTACAGTACAAATCCCTGCATTAGCCTCTGGAAACCACAATATACAAATTGCATATTCCGGTGATGACAATTATGCAGGATTTACACAAACAAAAGCGGTTAATGTCAAAGCACCTGCAACACCTGCTGCAACTAAAAAAGCTATAAAGATCACTGCTAAAAAGAAAACCTTCAAAGCTAAAAAGAAAACCAAAAAATACACCATAACCTTAAAAGCTAATGGTAAAGCAGTTAAAAATCTTCAAGTTACCCTAAAAGTTAATGGTAAAACCTACAAAGCAAAAACAAATGCTAAAGGTAAGGCTACTTTCAAAATTACCAAATTAAACAAAAAAGGTAAATATACAGCTACCATTAAATTTAAAGGAAACAGCGCTTACAAAGCAGCAACCAAAAAGGTAAAAATAACAGTTAAAAAATAAAGAGATTTAATAATCTCTTTTTATTTTCTTTTTTTAAATTAAAATCAGT
>JAUNXD010000246.1 GCA_030539985.1 Methanobrevibacter sp. | reverse complement strand
GGTGCAACCAATCCTTTAGAAGCAGATCTTGGAACTATCAGAGGAGATTTCGGTATGGATACTGGAAGAAACATTATTCATGCATCAGACGCTCCTGAATCTGCAGAAAGAGAAATTGCACTTTTCTTTAATGAAGATGAAATTTGCGATTACAAAATCGTTGACAATGATTTAATTTATGAATAAATTTAAATTTTAGAACTTTATTATTAAAGAAGATATTATGAAAATCAGATCCCCAATTGTATCAGTTTTAGGGCATGTGGACCATGGAAAAACCACCCTGTTGGATTATATCAGAGGCAGTACAATAGCTGATAAGGAAGCCGGTGGTATTACACAGCATATCGGTGCTACAGAAATCCCTAACGATACCATTGAAGAAATCTGTGGAAACTTTATATCAAGATTAACTATCAAGGATTTAATACCTGGTTTGTTCTTTATTGATACTCCGGGTCACGCAGCATTCACCAGTTTGAGAAAACGTGGTGGTGCTTTGGCTGATTTGGCCGTTTTAATAGTTGATATCAATGACGGTTTTAAGCCGCAAACCTATGAAGCATTGAATATTCTCAAGATGTATAAGACTCCATTCATTGTTGTTGCAAATAAAATCGACATGCTGTTCGGTTGGGAAACACATGAGGGAGTTTCATTCAAGGAATCTTTCAATCAGCAGGCTCCAAGTGTTCAGCAAAATCTGGACACCAAGGTTTATGAGATTGTAGGTACTCTTCACAAAGAGGGTTTCCAGTCCGAAAGATTTGACAGAATCAGTAACTTCGCTTCACAAATCAGTATCATACCGATCAGCGCAAGATCAGGTGAAGGAATTATTGAGGTTTTGGCAATGCTTCTGGGACTTGCTCAGGAATACCTTACAGAGCAGCTTGAAATCAATGAGGATGCTCCGGCTAAAGGTACCGTTCTTGAAATTAAAGAGGAAGTCGGTTTAGGTCTTACAATTGATAGTATCATTTATGACGGTGTTTTGCGAACTAATGATGAAGTTGCCCTTATGACATCTTCAAACGAAGTTTTGACAACTAAAATCAGGTCCATTTTAAGGCCTCTTCCCCTTGAGGAAATGAGGGATTCCAAAAAGAAATTCCAAAAGTTCGATGAGGTTGTTGCGGCTGCAGGTATTAAGATAGCTGCTCCTAACCTGGATGATGTTGTTTCCGGTTCTCCGCTTAGGGTTTTAAGTGATGATGAGAATGTTGAAGAGGAAATCTTAAAAGAGATTGAAGATATCACCATCAGCACTGAAGATGAGGGTATTTTAGTCAAGGCGGATACATTAGGTTCTCTTGAAGCTATCGTAAAGCTTTTAAGGGAATTGGAAATTCCTATTCGTGAAGCCGATATCGGTGATGTTAATCGTAGAGATATAATCAATTCATCTATTGCATTAAATGAAAATGATGCCCACGGTGCAATCATTGCTTTTAATGTCAATGTCAATGCAAATTCCGTTGAAGATCTGGAGAATTCAGATGTCAGACTCTTCAAGGGTGATGTAATCTATCAGATTATCGAAGAGTATGAGGCATGGATTGATGAAATAGAAAAAGCCAAGAAGAAGGCATTCTATGATGCAATCGTCAAGCCTGCAAAATTCATGTCACTGCCAAAATTGGTTTTCCGTCAAAGCAAACCTGCAATTATTGGAATCGAATCCATCAGCGGTACCATTAAACAGGGTCAGACCCTGATTAACAAGAACGGGGAATATGTTGGTGTAATTGCCAGTATGGAAGATAAGGGTGAAACATTACCATCTATCCCTAGAGGCCAAAGGGTTGCTATGGCAATCAAGGATGCAATTGTCGGAAAGCATTTCGAGGAAGGGGATGAATTATTTGTCGATATTCCTGAAAAACATTATAAGTTCATTGAAAGGGAATTTAAAGATAAATTGACAGAAGATGAATTTGAAACTTTATATGAGTTCGTTGAAATCAAGCGTAAACAAGATCCGGATTGGGGTAAATTTGGTCTTTTTGAATAATAAATATAATTAGAATTATACAATAATTAAAGGAGGAATACCATGGCATTCAAAGTTGTCGTATCTCAAAAAGCTGAAACTTATCAGGTTGAAGTCGATGAAGCTAAAGCTCTTAACGGGTTAGTCATTGGTGATGAATTTGATGGTGGAATTGTTGGTTTAGATGGTTACACTTTAAAAATCACTGGTGGTAGTGATAAAAACGGTTTCACTATGAAAAAAGATGTTTCAGGTACTAGAAGAATAAAAAGTTTATTAACTGGAGGTACCGGTTATCATCCTAAAGCAGATGGTGTTAAAAGGAGAAAAACCGTAAGAGGAAACACTATCGCTGATGATATTGTACAAATCAACACTGTAGTTACTGAAGCTGGAAGCAAATCAATAGCTGATATTCTTGGTGCTGGTGAAGAAGAGGAAGAATAGTTCTGCTATCTTTCCTATTTAACTTTTAAGTTGAATTAATAATTAATTAAAAAGGTGGTTATCTGTGAACGTACAGTCAGATGTTAACATAGGTTTAGTTGGTCACGTAGACCATGGTAAGACTACTCTTACTAAAGCATTATCAGGTGTATGGACTGATA
>JAUNXD010000245.1 GCA_030539985.1 Methanobrevibacter sp. | reverse complement strand
GCGTAAGACTCCTAATCTTAAGATCGAGGGTTCAAATCCCTCCAAGTCCGTTTTTAAAAATTGTCCAAAGTGACAGTTTTAGATTTTTTTACTTCTTTTTTAAAGCAGATTTGACCATACTTTCCCCCGCCACCAGGAATAATGTCAACAGTATTGTCTCTGAATGATTTTATGGCCAAAGCAACTTCAGAATCTATTTTTTTGACATCATCCAAATCAGCATCAATCAATACGGTGATTTCAGTGCCGAAACTATCAATCAGTTTCTGCCAGATGCCCTGAACTGTCTTTGTTGTCACTCCATTATCATGAACAGAAGATATGATTTCAGCCAAAGGCATCAAATGAACATATTTTGGTCTGAAATCAGGATGTCTTGGTTTATCAAAATCGGCTATTTCAGATATTCTAAAGTCAACACCCTTTTTAATAGTTCCTCCACAGCTGCATTTCATCTTATTTTCCTTTGCGGTTGCCGGATCTGCCAATCTATAACATTTGGTACATGCAGTCATGTGATATTTTCCAAGATTCGGAACCAAGCCATAATTTGCCTTAATGTTCCTGTTTTTTATTGCCTTTCTGATGGATGAATATGAAATATCTTCAAGCTCCAACTGATTAAATTCACGGCCTAACCTGTGAGGCCATGGCGAATGCGCATCGGAATTTGTCAGGAAAGGAAAGTCCTTAAGTTCGCTTACACAGTCTGCCATAAATGTATCCGCAGACAATCCCAATTCAACGAAGTCCGGTTTTTGTCCGTAACAGTCATAAATGCTGTCATAGTATTTATACATTCCAGTCCATGGGGTGAATGCATGTGCCGGACCGATTAGGCAATCATGGTCATGTGCCAAATCTAACAGTTCAGTACCGTCAAGGTTGGTTTTCGGCCTACCGTCAACAGATTTGTTTTTTGAAGGCAATATTTTTGAAAATTCACGGGCAATGTCCATGTCAGGGATTATTATCACATGATGGATTCTGTGCCTTGCCTCAACTTCAGTTGTCAAAACGAAATCCATTCCCTCGGCAGTGTAGATTCCATCCCCGGAATAAGTGGTGCTTTCCTCGATTATATCCAACCATTTCGGATGGAATGCATCACCAGTTCCCAAAAGTTCCAATCCTTTCAACTTGGATTTTGGAGCCATATTTTTAATCAGCATGTCTTTTGAGGATGCCATTGAAAAACAGCTGTGAATGTGAAAATCAGCATTTACCAACATATATAACTGTTAGAAAGTATTGTTATTTAATATTTTTTTAACTTCAGAAACTGGACATTTCTCCTTTTGAGGAGTCAAATCAGCACCAATTTCATCAATTGACTCTAAATCTTTTAGAAAAGAATTTGTTTTGTCAATCAAATCGATTATTTCCTCTTGCGTTGTGGGAAATGCAAGTTTCAATGTCGGAATGCCCATGTCATTGACTATTTTAACCAGCAGACTGTGTGCATTGTTGCAGGAATTTCCTCCAAACAGTATCAAATCATTCAAAGGACTGTATATCTTTTTATGATTTTTCGGACGTTTTCCAAGAATGATTGCTGCATCAGCTTTGTTGGCTACCTTTGAAAACATAAATAATCTTGATTTAACCCCTGATGGAAGTTCACTTGACGAATATTTGGTTATTAAGTTATCAAAAGTAAGATTTCCTTCGCAAATGTCCATGTTATCGTAACGGGAAAAATTAGAAGGAGACAGATAAGTGTGTCCATTCTTTTCAATCAATGGAATTACAATCATCGAAGCGTCGGGAACAACAATAACGTTCATGTAAAAAAAAAAAAAGTAAATGGATATTGGATTGATTATCCAATATATCTTAAATCATCAGCATTTCCAGCATTAGCCTTATTAATTAAATCCTGTTCCATTTGTTGAGCTTTAGCAATCATCTGTCTGGTTTCTTCAGCTCTTTCATCCAACTTCTCAGTGTTGATTTCAAAATTAAGTAATAATGCTAATTTATTCAATAAAGCTTCAGCGGCTTCTGCATCAATGAAATATCCTGGAGTTTCACCCATAAGACATGATCCTTGGATGCCTTTGCGAATTCCAAGTCCTAAAAATAACCCGGAAGCCCCAACAATACCTCCATCATTGGATCTTATTTCAATATCAGCTTCTTTTAATAACTCAACATTGGCTTCATTGGTGGCCGCTCCAAAAACCTTAGGATTTTCAACTGGCTGTGGAGAAGTTACCATTCCACCTAAAGTGAATATTCTGTCAATGTCATATTGTAAAACAAACTCTAAAATTTCTTTAGATACCAGGTATTGTCCTTCGGGAGATAAAGCCTGGGTATTGCCTACAAGAATAATCAAATCCAAATTGTCTTCACCAACATCCT
This sequence comes from Methanobrevibacter sp., assembly GCA_030539985.1. Lineage (GTDB taxonomy): Archaea > Methanobacteriota > Methanobacteria > Methanobacteriales > Methanobacteriaceae > Methanocatella. Next base: position 245 of record JAUNXD010000245.1, on the reverse strand, counting down.
TGAGATAATATAACTCATTATACATGTTTTCAATTATTCCCTCATCCTTTACAAGTACTTGAGGAGGGAATGTCGGAGAATAAATTTCAGCAAATTTAGTGGCTTCTAACTCATCTATCATATGATCCGCTGCCAATTTACCAACATGACCAAGACCTGGCAATGCCTCTATGAAAATAGGATTATTCAATTCAATTTCTTCTAAAACATTAATTACAGCAGTATTCATTTTAGACTGCTCCTTG
>JAUNXD010000244.1 GCA_030539985.1 Methanobrevibacter sp. | reverse complement strand
TGTTTCACCTTTGTGAAGCCTGTAGACAGAAATGGACTTGAACACGATTCCAATTACTGCAATAATCAGCATGCCCTCAGCATCAACGCCTTCAGGTGAAAACAGCCTTGGAATTGCCTCAGACAGTATTACAAATGCCATTATGATAACAAAAACTGAAATTATAACAGCACCAAGAATTGAAAACCTCTGATAACCATAGGAATACTTGTCTGATGAATCCTTTTGAGCTATACGTTCCAAAAACCATGCCAGAGCTATGGAAATGGTATCGGACAGGTCATGAATGCAGTCACTCAATATTGCCATACTGTTTGTTGCAAGTCCTCCTATAATGACAATTATATTGAATGTGAGGTTCATGACAAATACAAAGGCAAGATTTTCACCTGCTTTCTTGTGATGGAGATGCGTATCTACTCTCATAACTTTAATATTTAAAAAAAATTATATAAAAAGGTTAGTTAATCCAGAAAGAAATAATTCTAAAGTTACATTTATATAACTAAAGAATATAAAATTATAGTAGTGATTTGAAATGGCAATAATTGGAACTACAATATTTTCACATATTCTTCCGGTACTTTTCGGATTTTTTGCATTAATACTAATTATTTCAGGATCTTTAGAAGAAAACAAACCTAAATTAAGTTTAGGGATTGTTCTATTTGTTATAGCATGTGTATTCCCATATGTAGTTTTAAGTGTTCTAGTCTAAGAGTTTAACCTCACCTGAATGGAGACTAGTTCCAATCAATACTTTTTTTATACCCAATGATTCCAACTCACCCAATGAATCCTTATTCAAACCGCCTGCAATTATCAGTTTGTCTTTGAGCTCCTCAAATTCATCCAAAAGCTTTTTGTTGTAACCTTTTTCAGTACCCACGCCTGTAATGTCCAAAAGGATGATTTCGTTCGGGTCCAATCTTATCAGTATCTCCTTAAACTCAGACAAACTTAAATCCATGTGTTTTGCAAGCAGCTCATCGTTTTTGGTATCAATGCTTACAACGATTCTTTCTTTGGGATACTTTTCAAAGATCTTTTCCATTTCTTCAATGCTTTCGAGGGTTTCTGTTGGAATGATTATCTTATAGGCATAATCGAGGAAAAATTCAAAAGCCTCAAGGTTTTTGACACCTCCGTCGAACATGACAGGGACGATTGTGTTTGCCATCTTTATATCGTTTATGTTGTGTCCCTTTGATTCTATCAAATCCAAATCCGCAATGTACATTTCATCGGCGCCGTTAAGTTTTAATCCCTGTGCAATTTCAACAGGATTGGCAGATGATGCAAAAACAGTATTTAAAGGTTGATATGTGTCCCGCATTCCTGATTTGCCGCTTACGGCCTGGTGTTGTTTTAAATCTATAACTGGAATTTTTTTAATCATAATATAAAATTAGGAAAAACTAGTATTAAAAACTTAAGGAGGTGAGAGAAACTGAACTGTTATTCAGCTCCCCTCCAAGAATAAAAAATAATGATCAATTTTTTGGTAAAATAACATATGTGTTATGAACCTCTATTTATTAAGTTAACTTGCATAGTATATAAATGTTACTATATTTTAAAAAAATTAAAGTAAAATTGAATATATAATTTTTAAAATTATTAAAATATTTTGGACAAATTTAAATATATAATATCTAAATATTGACAAAAATTGGTTTATGAATAAATACTGTAAAACACTAAATTTTAAAGTCGCAAAAATTCATAAAAAATTATAAATTTTGTTTGATAAAATCTATTTGAAAAAAATAAGAATTAATGAAGTTTGAAGTAATTGAAAGAGGGAATTTGAAAGATAGTATTACGTGTTTGTCCATATATTGCTAAGCTATTGGATTACTTCAAACTCTATATTAAAGTTATACCTAATAGTATAAATACTTTTTTATAAAAAAGTAATACTTCAATTAATATAAATATATATAAAAGTATTACACAAAGATTTAAAAAAAATAATTAAACCCTGAAATTCTCATCAATATAGGAATCAAACCTTACATAAGCCTCATCGATAGCCTGAGCAATCTGTTCCTGGGTAATATCAGATAGTGCATCAAAGCTAACTCCAACGTCAACATCAACATCCAATTGACTGTTTTCATAGCTTAAAAGAATATCCAAATCCAAATCTTCAATTTCCTTTGACGGAAGGGCTTTTGAAACTTCACTTTCCAAAATTTCACCAAAGTCATCGGAAATCTTTGCCAAATCGTCCTGAGTTAATACTTTAAGTTTTGACATAAAAATCTAAAAAAAAGAAAAGTTAAGGTTTAAGCCTATTGGCCCATACCTTGCATAGCTGCCTGGATAGTGTTTTGCATTTCCTGGAGTTTTTTCATAACTCTTTCTTCCTGACGAGCCATGGTCTGTTTTCTTAACTCCAAAGTTTCCAATTTGTCTTCCATATCAGCTAAAGCATCCTTGTAGTCTACTTTAATAAGTAAAGTGCCTGCTTGTTTGAACACTTCAGTATTTTCATCGGTCTTTTTAAGTTCTTCTAATGCTTTTTCAGTTTCTTGAACCTGCACTTCAACGTTTTGAATTTGCATGGTTACAGCTTGAGCTTGTTGCTGTAATTGTTGAAACTGATTTAAT
>JAUNXD010000243.1 GCA_030539985.1 Methanobrevibacter sp. | reverse complement strand
GACATTATCATAGTTGTTGTAAATATATTTCAAAACAGACAGGTTCTGATTGTTTTTGGTGCTTACTTCCTGCACCATGTCATTGTGAACCCATATTGATTTTTTAGCATCACTGACGCTGAAAAGCATTGTCTCCTGGATACCGTATCCATTGAAGTGGATTACCGAATCAAAAGGAAATCCATTGAATGCCCTTTTAAATTCCCTTTTCAGCATTCTGATAATTGTTTCGGACACTTTTCTATTCGGGTCCTTTAGAAATTTAACGAATTCACGGTGTTCAGATACTGTGAAATTAAGGCTCATTCTTAAAGGCAAATATTCGCTTCCGTGAGGCATCTTTTTGAATGCCTCCACATGATTTTCCTTAATGAACGGATCCCACGCAGCAAAGCAAATGAAAATATTATACTCTTGCCTGTCGATATTGGAGAGGACATTTATCAGGGAGGAGGTCATTCCATTGCTTTTCAATCCTCCTGAGTATATCAGAATATTCTTTTTATCGTTTTCAATTTTCTCCTCAATGCATGTCTCCTCACCCTTGAAAACATGTCTGCAGATGTTTTCAGCTGCATCAGGATTATCATATGTGCAGTAGTCGTTTAAAAAATCAGCATCATCGTAATTCTTATCGCAGTTTAACTCATAGATTAATTCATCCGTGTTTTTGACTTTAGGAAATGGCAGGTCAGATATCGGGAAATATGTATCCGGGTTTTCCTGCCCGTCATGATTGAAAATAATTATTTTTCTTTTTGTATTGGCATAATCAAAAAATGCATTTGAACAATCTGTTATCAGGCAATCAGCAGTGTTTAAAACCTCATTAAAGTCATATTCATCAGGAAAGATTTGAATATGGCTGAAATTTGAAAAGTCAATTTTATCTGCATTGGAACTGTTCAATTTAACCAGCACCATATGATCGTCTGCCAATCCTTTATCAAGTTCCATCAAATGACTTTGAATATCATAATTTCCATCAATTACATAAGCAAAAATCTTTTTATCATTTAATGACAGTTTATCATTCAGGTTTTTACCGTCACTGAAAAATACTGAATTTCCTGGATTTCCTCCAAGCAAAATGGTTCCCGGATAAATTTTTTCCATCATGTAAGCATTTAACAGTTTGTCTTTCATGTAAACGCTTGGACATAACAGGTAATCGCTTGCAAAAAGTGCCTGCTGAATATCTGCGCACTTATGCTCTTGGGATTGGTTATCGATTCCCAATGTCTTGAATGGAGTTCCGTTCCAGGTTTGCAAAAATACCTGTCCGGTACGTTTGACGAATTTTGGCCTCATTGTTGAATCGGTAATGATATATTTTGCAATCTCAGATGTTTTTGTGGCTGCGGTTTCATTTGAGGACAATGTGTCAATTCTTAAATTATAGTTCTTTTGCAGTTTCTTTATTCTGGAGTGAACATTATCTTTAGCATAAACAAAAATCTTTAAATCTCCATATCTGCCGGAGGAGAGCTCTTCAACAATGCGGAGAATATTGCAGGTAAAGTCATATCCATTGCCGGATTCAATATATACCAAGTCATCGTCAATATCCTTATGGTAATAATTGTTATAAATCGAATCATTGACCGAACATTGCTTATATTTTCTGATTTTATCTTTAATGCCCATAATTTCACATTCAATTTTCCAATAATTTTAAGAATTCCTCAATAGCTTCACTGTTATATTTCTCAAAATCCGAATTCTGACATGTTACCTTTGAATCCACAAAGTCAAACATTCCTTTTAAAAGGCCTTCCTGAGAGTTTTCAACAATATATCCGGCATATTTTCCCATTGCCCGTGTGGCATCAATATCCGTTGAGATGATTGGAATGCATAATGCATCAGCTTCCATCAATACCATTGGCCATCCCTCATGATATGAAGACAGTATGAATAAGTCACATTCTGTCAGAATAGGCATAGGATTTGAAATATTGTTGATTAGGGTAATGTTTTTTCCATACTCAAGTGAACCGATCAGCTCGCAGGTTTCCTCGTATTGACTTCCATATCCACCGATAATTATTAACTGCGCATCAGGAAATTCGCTGCAGAATTCATTGAATGCTCTCATTAACCTTTTATGTCCTTTTTCAGGGGAAAATCTTCCGATGGTAATGAATTTGAACGCATCCTTATTTAAAACTTCTTTTATATCGTTATTGTAGACATTCGTATTAGGACCTATCTCCAATAGCTTTTCGGCATTATCAAAAATTGTTTCATAATCATTCAAGTTATGAATGACTTCAATATTGTCCTCCCTTCCGCTGATTTGACTTGTCGGATTGCGAAGGCCCGGAGAAACCATACATACGTGGTCTGATTTTGAGTACGCCTCCTTTAGAATGTTGAGGTTTTGATTGCCCTTGCATTTTGCCTCCTGCAGCATGTCATTGTGAACCCATACTGCATTTCTAACACCTGAATTTACAAAAAGCAGGGTTTCATCGTGATTATATCCATCGAAATCTATTGCCAAATCAAAATTGACGCTGCCGAACTGCTTTACAAATGATCTTTCAAACAGCTTATGCAATGATTCAGGACAATCCATCTTGTCTTGGGATAGATAAAACATATTATAATCCATCTTTTC
>JAUNXD010000242.1 GCA_030539985.1 Methanobrevibacter sp. | reverse complement strand
CGAAACGGATTCATACATATCCATTGACGATTCAAACGAAGAAATTGCTATTGATTCATCAAATCAGGGAACATATGAGTCCAGTGTTGATAATGATGCATCTGATGATGTGTTAAAATCAGAAATTTCAAGTACTTTATCAACTAACACTGAGGATAGTAATGTTTTAAAAAGCGATGATAATGCCTCATCCATTGATGTAACCAAAACTATCGTTTCTAAAGATGTTACTAAATATTACAAAGGAAGTACCAAATATACTGCAACTTTCCTTGATGCAAAAGGAAATCCATTGGCCAATATTGATGTAAAGATTGTTGTAAACGGTGTTACATACACTAAAAAGACTGATGGCAATGGTGTAGCTTCCTTGGACATTAATCTTAAACCTGGATCATATAAGGTTGTCGCAACCAATCCGGTAACAGGCTATAGTCTAACCAATACTTTTAAAATCCTGTCTACAATCGTTTCAAGTGACATTAAGAAAGTCTATACTGACGGCAAGAAGTTCACTGCAAGATTCCTTAAAAGCGACGGTACTCCATTAGCTAAAAAAACTGTTAAATTTAAGATTAATGGGAAAACATACAAAGTAAAAACCAATAAAAACGGAGTTGCTAGTTTATCACTAAAAACTCTTAGAAAAGGAACATACAAGATTATATCATACAATAAAGATGGTTTAAAAAGAACTAATAAAGTTAAAGTTGTTAAATCAGTAAAAACTTCATTAACTGCTAAAGATTATACTTTCCTTAAAAGCGATAAAACTAAAAAAATCAAAGTAAGATTACTTAATAAATACGGTTATGCACCAACCAAGGGTCAGACTGTCAAGTTTAAGGTGAATGGTAAAAAATATACTGCAAGAACCAATAAGAATGGTTACGCTAAAGTTAAATTATCATCCATTAAGCAGGGAACATATACAGTGAAATACAGCTTTGCAAAATCAGGCTATTACAAGGCATCAAGCGCTAAGGCTAAACTTTATGTGCTTCCTTCCAAAAACCCGACATATACTGTAAAAAGTACAACAACCTTTGGCCATGGAGCAGGAACCCAATTCAAAGTGGCATTAACCTCAGGCAAGGTACCTATCGTAAATAAAAAGGTAACCCTTTCTGTTGGCGGAAAGACGTATACGAAAACGACAAATAAGAACGGAGTCGTTTCACTGCCTATTGATCTCGACATTGGTAAATACACAATGTCCTATTCAAATTCCAAAGATTCAAAACTCAATGCCAAATCTGGGTCTACCGAGATTAATGTTATCGAAAGAACCAATTCCTCAATGAACTGGAAAAGTTCAACAACATTAAAACAGGGTACCCAAGGATGTCAGGTGTTATTGGTTGACGTCAACAACAATCCTATTTCAGGTGGAACAGTCAATTTAACCATAAATTCACAGACTTACACTGCAGTGACCGATAACAACGGTTATGCAACAATCAATGCTTATTTGCCTGACGGTAAATATGACATTACATATAACTTTTTAGGGGATAACTTAAATGCCCCATGTACAGGCACATTCTCTGTTAATGTGGAAAAAGTATTAACTGTATCTGTCAAGAACATTGTTTCTGCAGCTACAAGTTTAAAATCCTATTACGGCAACAATTACAAATTGCCTTCAACAGTCACTGTTGGAGGAATTCCTTTCACTACTCCGGAATTCCTGTACATGATGACAAAGGCTATTACCCAATTGGGCAGCTCAAATAAACAGGACATTGTATATATCAGTGGGGTTGCTGCACCTTCTTCACCAAGCGGTGCTCAAATAGCTTCCAAGAATTTGCAGAAAGCTGATTATCTGAAAGTTGCCAAAAACGTGATGGATTACATTGCCACTTACAAACAGGCACCTAATTTTGCCTCATCCACATTAGGTAACATTATCTACACTGAATTGGTGGAATCCTCAGCAAGGATTTTGTCATTTTATGGAAGCAATAACCGTTTGCCGTCATATGTAACAATAAATTATGTTACAAGCAGTGCTTCTCAGGGAGGTACTGGTTTAAATGAGGCAAATACTGTAAGTGATCTTTCCCAATACCTTAAGGCTACCACTCACTGTGAAGTTAACAACGCCAATATCAAGAATTTAGTTAACTCATTAATTAAGGGTAAGACTACAGCTGAAGCCAAGGCTAAGGCAATATTCAATTATGTAAGGGACACTATTTCATATAGTTTCTATTACAATACCAAATATGGTGCGGCAGGTACCTTAAGTTCCAAGAAAGGAAACTGTGTTGATCATTCACACTTGTTGGTTGCCATGTTCAGAGCGGCAGGACTTCCTGCAAGATATGTTCACGGAACATGTACCTTTAGCAGCGGAAGTACATATGGTCATGTATGGACTCAGGTGTTGATTAATAATAAGTGGGTTATTGCAGATGCAACAAGCTCAAGAAACTCTTTAGGAAGTGTAGCTAATTGGAATACTAAATCATTTAGTCTGAAGGGAATTTATTCCCAGATTTCATTCTAATTAACTATACCTTTTTTTCTTTTTTTTTAATTTCATATATATTTGATATTTCATTTCATGCTATTTTTCAATTAACTATAATATTTTTAAAAATACGATTAATTAAAATTATAG
>JAUNXD010000042.1 GCA_030539985.1 Methanobrevibacter sp. | reverse complement strand
TTACTTTAGATATTTGTCATCTTACAGTTGATTTAATTATTCGTTAATTGAAAATAAAGGTTCAAATTAGGGTATTTTTCTAGAAAAACACTTATCTCACTTTCTAAAACTTCATCTAAACTTAACCCTGATCGTCCATTTTCAATTTTATGCTTTAATAATCTATCTGAATATATTTTCTTATTCTTTACATGTTTTCCCAATTCAAAAAAGACTTCATTAGGCAAATTGGAAGTGATGACAAATGGAATCCAATCATCTAAAATAATTAAATCATGATAAAAATCTTTTAATTTATCTTCACGCAAGGAATATTTTAAATCTCTTCTAAATTCCATTAAAAACATCTCCTATAATTATAATAATTGCAATTTTTGATATATAAATTTAATCTCACGATTTTATTTTTAAAAAATTCAAAATTATATATCTTTAATAAAATATTTAAGATTTCTCTTATCGTTTAAAGCAATATAACGACTTAAAAACAATATTTAAATGAGAATATAATAAACTTATTAACAATCAAAATCAAAAATAATAATATAAATTTTTACAGGGTAATAGAAATGGAAATAAAAACTATCCAAACAGATGTGTTAATCATTGGATCTGGTGGAGCAGGTTCAAGAGCCGCTATTGAAGTCGACAATGCTGGGCTGAAAGCAACAATAGTATCAAAAGGACTGTCATTTAGGTCAGGCTGTACCGGAATGGCAGAAGGAGGATACAATGCAGTGTTCAAGACTGTAGATAAGGATGATTCAATAGATGCACATATACATGACACTCTAAAAGGCGGAAGCTATTTAAATGATAAAAAACTTGTTGAAATACTTGTCAGCGAATCACCAAAAAGACTGATTGATTTGGAAAACTATGGTGCACTGTTCGACAGGCAGGAATCAGGTGAAATTGACCAAAGGCCATTTGGAGGTCAGACATACAGAAGAACCTGTTATCAAGGAGACAGAACAGGTGCAGAGCTTTTAAATGCTCTTAAAGAAGAAATCATCAAAAGAGATATTGAATGCATTGAAGAAGTGATGATAACTTCCCTAGTTACCGATGACAATCAGGTTATCGGTGCAACCGGATTGAACCTAAAGGATTCAAGCCTAATTTACTTCAAGGCAAAGGCAACCATCCTGGCAAGTGGAGGAGCCGGACAATTATACCCTGTAACATCCAATACCTTCCAAAAGAACGGAGACGGTTATGCAATATCATACAGAGCCGGTGCTGACCTTGTGGATATGGAACAGGTACAGTTCCACCCGACAGGAATGGTGGCACCCGAATCCAAAAAGGGAGTTCTGGTAACTGAAGCCGTAAGGGCCGAAGGCGGAAAGCTAATAAACAGTGAAGGCGAAAGGTTCATGAGCAGATACGCTCCCGAAAAGATGGAACTGGCCACACGTGATGTTGTTGCCCGCTCAATATATCAAGAAATCATTGAAGGCAGGGGAACCGAAAACGGTGGAGTATACCTTGACATTTCACATCTTGATGACGACTACATTGATGAAAAGCTTGAAACAATGGTTCTACAGTTTGAAAACGTTGGCGTTGACATAAAGCATGGACCAATAGAGGTGGCACCAACAGCTCATCACTTCATGGGCGGTCTTAAAATCAGTACTGATGCATCAACTTCAGTTAAAAACCTCTTTGGAGCCGGAGAAGTTTGTGGAGGAGTTCATGGAGCAAACCGTTTGGGCGGTAACGCTCTTGCAGATACGCAGGTGTTCGGTAAAATTGCCGGTGTAAGCGCATCTGAGGCCTGTGAAAATGGAGAAATTAAAACAAATAAAGAACAGGTCAATCAGGAAGCTCTAAGAATTGATTCATTAATAAAAAAAGGTACAATAAAACCGCAGGAATTTAAAAACAACATCAAAAAGCTAATGTGGGAAAAGGTTGCTATCGTCAGGGAAGAAAAAACATTAAACGAAGCATTATCACAGCTTCTGGAAATGCAAAAGGATCTTGATAACCTTGACGTTAAGGACACAAAACAATATAATACTGAATTAGTTACAGCTCTTGAAGTAATAAATATGGTTGAAATTTGTATTTTAATCGTGAAATCAGCAATACTTCGTAGGGAAAGCCGTGGAGCACACTTTAGAAGCGATTTTCCTGAAAGCATTGACGATTGGAAAAAGAGTATAGTAATTAATAAAAAAGAAATTAAATTTGAAGCTAGATAGCTTCTTTTAATTCTTTTATTGCCTGTCTTGCCTTTGCATAGATTTCATCCTCATCCAATACGGTCAATTTCTTATTTTCCATTAAAATCTTACCGTTGCAGATGGTGGTATCTACATTTGAACCGTTTGCGGAATAAATCACATTGGATGATAGGGATGAGCTGTCCGGAACCATGTTGGCTGAGTTTGTATCGATTAAAATAATATCGGCCTTTTTGCCCACTTCAATGGAACCGATTTCATCAGCCAAACCTAAAGCCTCAGCACCTTTAATTGTTGCCATTTCAATAGCTTCATCGGAGTTCAATACCTTAGGATCAAGGGTTGAAACCTTCTGAAGGAGACTTGCAGTCTTTAACTCTTCAATCAAATCCAAGTTATTGTTTGAAGAAGCGCCATCTGTTCCGATGGAAACGCAAATATCGTTTTCAATCAGTTTGGAAACAGGACTGATACCTGATGCAAGTTTCATGTTACTGCACGGATTGTGTGAAACCTTTACACCATGCTTTTTGATAATTTCGATTTCTTCATCGCTTAACCATACGCAATGTGCTGCAACAACGTCAGGACCTAATAATCCTATTTTTTCCAGATATTCAAATGGTCTTAGACCTTTTTCATCTGAAATGTCATTGATTTCCTTTTGGGTTTCGGAAACGTGTATATGAATTCCCATGTTATATTCATCGGCCAATTCCCGAACTCTGATTAGCAATTCTTCAGATGCGGTATATGGTGAATGCGGGCCTAAAAACACTTTGATTCGTCCGTCTGCCTTTCCATTGCATGCATTATATAAAGCCAGGTTTTCTTCAATTTCGGCTTCCCTTTTTTCGCCATCGCCAAAGTCTATCATTCCATATGACAGGACCGCCCTGATTCCGGAATCTTCAACCGCACGTGCAACATCCTCCATGTAAAAGTACATGTCGGAAAAGGTTGTGGTTCCTGACTTGATGAGTTCAACTGCTCCCAAAAGAGCCCCAATGTAGCAGTATTCGCCGTTAAGATTTGCTTCCATTGGCCAAATGTGATCATTTAGCCAACTGTCCAAACTCAAATCGTCTGCCAGGCCTCTAAATAAAGTCATTGATAAATGAGTGTGAGTATTAATTAATCCCGGAAGTAGAATTTTTCCGGTTGCATCGATGATTTTATCGACATTTTCCTCATTAATTTCATCGGAAATTTCTTCAATTAAATCGTTCTTAATCAATAAAGATTGTTTTTTGTTTTCAAAATTATTAGGGTCTAAAATAAATGCGTTCTTAATCAAAATAGTATTATCCATAATAACACCTTAAAAAAAAATAAAAAAAGTTAGCTAAAAACTATTTATAAGTTTTTGATAGCTAATTTAATATCATCTGCTTTAACAGTTTTACGTTTTGCGATTTTAGCAACGTTGTTAGCTTCTTTAGCAACATCACGAGCTACTTCTTCTAAGTAGTCAGCTAATGCAGCTTTTGCATCTTCACTAACTCTTTCTGCACCAGATTCTTTGATGATTCTTGCGATAGGAGCTTTTGGTATTTCAGACATGTTTTTCACCTCACATAATTCTGTTAAAACTTATTATTGAATAAATTAAATAATAAGTTAAATAAGATATAAGATATCTTAATATTTAAATATTTTGCTAAAATATGCCATAATTTAAAAATGAGTTATGAAAATTTAAAAATTCAAAAAAATAAAAGTAGTGATATTTATTATTATATCAAAAAACATTATTAATAACATTATCAAAAAAATATTATAAAAGATAAAAAAATGAGAGATTATAATGAAAATAAAAATTGCTGTTCCTTCCAAGGGAAGAATTAGTGAACCATCAATTAACATCTTAGAAAAGGCAGGATTGGGATTAATCGATAAAAACAATCGTAAATTAATTTCTAAGACATTTAACGAAAATATTGAAGTGATGTTTGCAAGAGCATCAGATATTCCGGAATTTGTAAATGACGGAGTGGCGGATATGGGAATAACTGGTGTTGATTTAATTAAAGAAAATGAAGCTGAAGTCAGTGAACTGCTTGACTTAAGGTTCGGAGCGACAAAACTGGTTTTGGCCGCCCCTGAAGAGTCAAACATTAATTCACTATTCGATATCACAGAAGACATGAAAGTGGCAACGGAATTTCCTGTTTTGACAAAGAAATATTTGCAGGAAAAAGGACTGAATCTTAAAATCGTTAAATTAAGCGGATCTACTGAAGCTGCCCCATTCATCGGCATTGCCGATTTGATAACAGACCTGACAAGTACAGGTACAACACTTAAAATGAATCATCTTGAGATTATCGATATCATTTTGGACAGTACCATTAAACTCATTGCTAATCCTGAAAGCTTAAAAGAGAAAAAAGAATTGGTTGAAGCTGTAAGCACTAGCATTAAAGGTGTGCTTGATGCAAACAGGAAAAAGCTAATCATGATGAATGTTGACAGTACCGATTTGGATAATGTAAAGCAGGTAATGCCATCAATGGGTGGTCTGACAATATCTGAAGTATTATCCAAAAAAGAAACAGTGGCCGTACAGGCAGTTATTGATGAAAAACAGGTGTTTGAGCTTGTCAATGATTTGAGAAATGCCGGTGCCCGTGACATTTTGGTTGTACCGATTGAAAGAATAATATAGAAAAGGTGGTTTAAATTTTCAAATTAAAAAACATTATTTCAATTAAAGACTTTGAAAGAGAAGACATAGAATATATTCTTGATGAAGCTTCCAAATTGGAAGATATTGCACAATCCAGAGAAATTTCAGTGGAACTTAAAGGAAAGATTCTCGGTTTAATGTTTTTTGAACCATCAACTAGGACAAGAATATCATTTGAAACAGCAATGAAACGTTTGAATGGACGGTGCATCGGATTTACAAGCAGTGGTTCCAGTTCAGTTTCAAAAGGTGAAAGCATTGCTGATACTGCTAAAATGTTCGAAGGATACAGTGATGCGCTTGTAATCAGACATGAGCTTGAAGGAGTGTCAAAATTCATATCAGACATTGTTGATGTTCCGGTAATCAACGCAGGTGACGGTGCAGGCCAGCATCCTACACAGACACTTCTGGACCTGTACACAATAAAAAATGAAATCGGATCTATTGATAATTTAAAAATAGCTCTAATAGGTGATTTGAAGTTCGGCCGTACTGTACATTCACTTTCAAATGCCCTAAGCCTATTCAATAATGTTAAAATATATATGGTGTCCCCACCGGAACTTAAGATGCCTCAGGAAATCCTTCATGATTTAAACATGACAAACGTTGAATATGTCGAAACTGACAATATTGAAGATGTAATCGATGATGTTGATGTATTATATGTAACCAGAATTCAAAAAGAGCGTTTCCTAGATATCAACGATTATTTAAAAATAAAAGGTGCATATATTGTCAATAAAAAAATGCTTGAAGGAAAAGACGTTATCGTAATGCACCCATTACCTAGAATCGATGAGATAGATGGTGATGTTGACGATACCAAATATAACAAATATTTCAAACAGGCCGCAAATGCGGTACCTGTGAGAATGGCCATTTTGAAGACTCTAATTAAAAACAACCCTAAATAGTGTAAAGGGCTGTTTCAAGTAAAGTTTCATCGCATTGAAGTTTGATTATATTAGTTCTACCTTTTGCACGACCACGTGAAATGGTATTTGTTGAAATTATACCCAACAGTTCAAGTTCATTAATAAAATCAAATATCCTTCTGTAGGTTACTGCATCCTTTTTGGAGATTTCAGTGTATGCCTCGTAAAGCTTACCTGAAGTTATTTCCTCTTTCTGTTTTGTCAATGTTAAGATTGCCTCGAGAACCCTCTGCTGCTGGAATGGCAATGTGGTTAAAATATCGGTAACCTTATTATGTTCAATTCTTTCCTTGGCCTGTTTTACATGCTCTCCAACCACTTTATCGGATGCTTCGTCAAATGCAATCTCACCAGCATTCTTTAAAAGATCCAATGCATACCTTGCATCACCTTCCTCCTTGGCTGCCATTGCAGAACATAAAGGAATCACATCATCTTCCAATACATTGTCATGGAATGACAATTTCGCTCTTTCGGACAAGATGTCGGATAACTGATCAGCACCGTAAGGTGGGAAAATAATTTCCTTATCCTTTAAGCTGCTTGTGACTCTTGATTTAATCAATTTTTTGAAATCCAAGTAATTACTGATAAGCAAAACAGCAACATTGTCTGTTCTGGTCAGTGTGTAGAGGATTCCATCGCCATCCTTGTCTAGCAGAATATCGATTTCGTCCAAAATAACGATTAAATGCAATTGACCTTTAACGATGCTTTTTCTTTTGAAAATATCTCTGAATGTATTGACAACTTCAGCTTTTGTCCATCCACGGCTAGGAACATCCCTTCCGAGTCTGTTACACAATTCAGCTATCACCTGGTATTCAGTAGTGTAATCAGTACATCTTATGTGTTCAACTTTAATAAAAATATTTTCATTATTTGCCGCTTCAATCAGCTGCTCTCGGGCAAACTTGGAAGTGGCTGTTTTTCCTGTACCCGTTTTACCATATAAAGTGACATTGGATGGAGTGACACCATCTAAAATGTCAACCCAGCATTTTGCGATTTGCTTGATTTGCCGGTCTCTGTGAACTAATTTTGTAGGTAAAAATCTGTGATCAAGAGGTTTTTTGTCTTTGAAAATATTGTTGCGTCTTCTGTTTACAAATAATTCTTCGTCTTCAAAAATATTTGCCATGTTTTCACCCTGATTATTGTAAAAATTATGAAAAAAATGATAAGTATAATTTCCAGTGTTAATAATATAAAAGCGGTGTTTAATAAAAGTATTTATTACATTTTTATTAAAATAGTATTAAAATTGATTTCAGTGTGAAAAATTGTCCTGATTAAAAACCGTTAATTTTAAATTATAATAACAATATCTTTTAAAATGGCTTAAAAATAAATGAAATCATTTGATTTCAATATTAAAAACTAATAATCCATTGAAAAATTAACAATGAAATAGTGTTATTTCAAATATAAGATAATGATTTCAAGTGTAATTCTTAGCAAAAAACAGCCTCAAAAATTTTTCAGATGGTGATATGGAGCATGATTTTGAAAAAAATATCATGATTTATCACAGAGACAGAGAGGTATGTTTCAAGTGTAACGCAAATCATGCGAAAACAGAAAATGAAGACATGGATTTCAAGTGTAAGTGAAAACAAAAATCAATGAAAATGCTTAAAATAGCAAATAAGAAACTATTTTAATTCTATTTTGGAAAAAAATAAAAATCAGAAAAGATAAATTTCAAGTGTTTACAGTTGAAATATACCCCTTCACTCTTAATATATCCCCAAAAATGTTACACTTGAAATACACCCCCCTCTCTCTAGAGAAACATATCGTTTTCATTTGAGGGGGTGACATTGATGGAAGGTCTTCCGAATTTCTGGTCAATTAACCAAATGCATTGTAATTTTGCCTTAAATACTCTCTTAATGGTTTTTATAAATTCATTTTTAGTTAATCCATCTTCAAAAATTTGATCGGTTACAACAAACTGCTGCAAAATATCCTGTGAAACTTTGAGTTCAAAATCAACCAAGAAACTGTTTAAACTGAAGTTCAATGCCATTATGAAATCTTTTTTAGTCAAATCATCGGCATTGTTCATGAGATTAAGATGTTCAGGAGCAACCTGTGTTGCACATGCAATGACAATGCAGTCTTTGCCTTTCGGTTTAACGACATCCATTATATTATCATTTGGAAATTCAACAATGAAATGAAAATCAGCATTTTCATCATATTTTATTTCTCTTAAGAAATCTTCTTCTGTTAACCATTGTTTTACATCATTTTCAATGTTCATATTAATCATCTTTAACAAAAATTTATAATAAATTATTTATTTTTTTATTATATATATTAAACTATGATTGAATATAATTATTTAGTTAATGTTGTTATTTCAATGAAAATAAACAGTATTATTAATTTAAACTTGTTTGTTTTTGTTGTTTTGGCTTTGATATTGGCATTAGCTATAGACATTATATTTGGTGAGCTGCCAACCAGGATTCATCCTGTTGTGATAATAGGATCATTCACTAATTTCTTTAAAAGGCAATTCATAAAGATTAAAAACAGACTGTCAGGATTGCTTGTTGTTATTGGTGTGTGTTTAGTAAGTGCAATTGTATTATATATTACATACTTTATCTGTTCTTCTAATGTTATTTTATTGTTTATAATGTTTATAATACTGTTATCAGCAACGTTTTCAGTAAACATGTTATTACAGACAGCTTTGGATGTGAAAAATGCACTGGATGATGATATTGAAAAGGCAAGGCAGCTGGTATCATACCTGGTGAGTCGTGACACAGATGAACTGACTGAATCATTCATTGTTTCTGCAACTGTGGAAAGCCTGACTGAAAACATAACAGATTCATATGTTGCACCAATATTTTACTACATGATTTTTGCAGCGGTAATTCTGATTTATCCATTTGACAATCATCTGTTTTACCTGCTTTTGGTACCGACATTATACAGAATTTTCAACACCCTTGACGCTATGCTTGGCTATAAGACTCCTGAACTGATCAACATCGGTTATGTACCTGCAAAAATTGATGATATTCTTAACTACATTCCATCAAGGATTGCAGGAATATGTGTTGTTATATCTGCCTATTTACTTAAATTAGATGGAAAGAATGCTTATGAAATCATGAGAAGGGATGCAAGGGTTTGTCCTTCTCCAAATTCAGGTTATACAATGGCAACGACAGCAGGAGCATTGAACATTCAGCTGATTAAAAAGGATATTTATATTTTAGGTGATGACAATAAACGTATAACATCAGATGATATTTCAAAAGCGGTCAAACTGTCAAAAATGACAATAATTTTATTTACAATAATAATTATCTTACTATATTCATTAATGTTTGTGATATTATGAAGATGGCAATTATTTCGGTTTCAGATAAAGGAAAAGAACTTGCATTGAATTTAAAAGAGAAATTGGATAGTGATTCAACAATAATAAAATGTGACCTGTATCATAAAAACGTTAAAAAGTATTTTCCTATCCTGTTTTATGAATATGATGCGATTGTTGCCATTATGGCTTCAGGAATCCTAATCAGATCCATTGCACCATTAATCAAATCAAAGATAACGGATCCTGCCGTTTTAAATATTGATGACAATGGAAAATTTGTAATATCAACACTTTCAGGCCATCTTGGCGGTGCAAATGAATTAACAGGTAAAATCAGCAAACTAATAGGCGCAACTCCTGTCATAACAACTTCAACAGATGTAAACAAGAAGTTAGGAATTGATGTTCTGGCACGTGACTTATATCTGTCAATTGAAAATACAAAAGAAATTCTATACTTCAACAAGGCCATTTTGGAATGTCGTGAGATTTCATTAACTGTAAATCCCAACAAAAACTTCAACTATCTGTTTGAATATTTAAGTAATAATACACTTGAAATCAATGTTTCAATATATT
This sequence comes from Methanobrevibacter sp., assembly GCA_030539985.1. Lineage (GTDB taxonomy): Archaea > Methanobacteriota > Methanobacteria > Methanobacteriales > Methanobacteriaceae > Methanocatella. The sequence continues at coordinate 698 of JAUNXD010000042.1, read as the reverse complement.
ATTCATCAAAAATGAACAGTGATGAAATACTGGCAACTTTGGATGAGCATGAACTTATTTTGAAAGAGAAGAAAGTCGTTGTCGGAATTGGCTGCAGGCGTGGCAAACCTTGTAAAGATATTTATGAAGGATTTATAAAGTCATTGAATGATTTAAACATTTTGCCTTGCAGGGTAAATCTGCTGGCATCTGCTGAAATAAAAAAGATGAACAGGGTATATTAGAATTGTCAGAAAAGCTAGATATACCAGTTGAATTTGTTGAACTTGATAAATTGAAATTGTTTGAATCAAATGATGTTGCCAAATCAGAATTCGTTTATTCCAAATTTGGAATTTATGGTGTCTGTGAACCTTCAGCGTTGATAATGGCAGGTTTTAACTCAAAATTAGTATATAAAAAGACATCTTACGATGGAGTTACAATCTCAGTTGCCGTTTCAAGTTAAATTTTAAAAAAAAATAGGAAACTAAATTAGATAGCCTCTAATTTAGATAGAACTTCCCAAATTAAAGTTCTAGCGTGAACAGGAATATTAGGATCATTACTGATTTCATCTAATTTTCCGAGAACAGTACTTATTCTTACAGATTGATCTTGTTCTTCATCTTTCAGTAAATCACAAGACTGGTTAGCTGCTTCTCTTATATTACGAGGAACAGTGTTATTATCTGAAATATAGTCAAGAATTTCACATA
>JAUNXD010000241.1:1232-2664 GCA_030539985.1 Methanobrevibacter sp. | reverse complement strand
TCCATTTTTAATTTGGACAATATCGCTCAATTTTAAATATAAATTAAAAAAAAGAGCCTATGGAATTTTAAAGACAAAAATTACTTACTTTTCATCCAACTTTCTATTTAAATCAGCAATTTCCCTTCTCAATTCCTTCAATTCTTCCACATTGCTGTCCAATTTTTGCTGAATTGATTTGAGCTCATCAGCACCTTCATTCAATAATCTTTTGTTGAAGTATGAAGCCATGGCTGCCGTAATCGTACTGAAAATCAATACTCCTCCAATAAGAAGGATTAAGCTGATTACCTTTCCAATCGTGGAGGTGGGCAAAACATCCCCATAACCTACTGTGGTCAAAGTCGAAACGACAAACCAAAGAGAATCAAAAAGGCTGTTCATGGACGGATCGAACAAATACAGTCCAAATGTAAATGAGATTATAATCATCAAGAAAATGCTCAGAATTTCATCCAGATATGTATGTCTCAAGAATACTCGTATAACCTCAAACAGCTGCAGGAACAGGATTAGAATTCTTATGAACTTGAAAACTTTCAGTACGGTTGTCAACTCCACATATCCTACCGCTGAAAACATCAGCAGGTCAAATGGAATACCAGCTATAAATTCCGTCCAGTTTGATATAAAGAATTCCCTCTTATCATCCGCTTTAAAAAACCTGTTGAAAAACTCATAGAGTAAAATGACACACAAACATGTATCGAATATAACTAAATTATAATAAGCATGAGTAGGCAGATTAAAAACTAAAGAACTAGTTAAAAAAATTAAATCCAGTGAAATAAGAATGAATAAGCCTACATTATATAATTTAATTAATTTATCTTTCATCAAGTAATATTTAGAAACAGATATCTTAAATAATTATTGTATTGAATTTGAAAAAAAAACAAGTAAAACTTGAAGATAGGAGAAAAATCTCCTAATCATTAATTTCATAACCTAAAGACTGTAGGTTATCCCTAATTTTATCGGATAATTCATATTGCTTGTTAGCTCTTAACTCAGATCTTACCTCTGAAATCAATTCAAGCAAGTCATCAGAGCCTGCATTGACTTCTTCAAGCTCAAAGCTAACACCAAAAATATGAGCCGCATCATCCAGGAATGCCTTAATGGCAATTTTATCCTCATCAGATAATGAATCCAATTCATTTTTGGAATCGTTGATTAACCCAAAGATGGCTGCAATAGCTTTTGGAGTGTTGAAATCATCATCCATACTGTCAAAGAATTCCTTACTCCATTTAGACAACACTTCATAATCAGAACTAACTTCATCAGTAACTTCCACATCTAAAAGTTCGTAGTATTTTCTAATCCTATCCAAACTTTTTTCAGATTGATGAAGTGAATCTTTGGAAAAGTCAATTGGACTTCTGTAGTGAGTGGACAATACAAAGAATCTGAAAGTTTCAGGAGCATA
>JAUNXD010000241.1:0-1222 GCA_030539985.1 Methanobrevibacter sp. | reverse complement strand
TTCACGAATAGTGATGAAGTTATTTAAAGACTTTGACATTTTCTCTCCGTTAACGTTTAAAAATCCTGTGTGAAGCCAGAACTTGACCATTGGAGCTTTGCCTGAAACAGCTTCCATCTGTGTGATTTCCGCTTCGTGGTGAGGGAAAATCAAGTCAAGACCTCCACCGTGAGCATCATATTGCGGACCGAAGTAGTATTCGGTTATTGCAGTATCTTCAATGTGCCATCCAGGCCTTCCATCTCCCCATGGGGACGGCCAGGTTGGTTCATCCACTCCTTCACGTTTTTTCCAGAGTGCAAAGTCCTGTGGATTTTTCTTTGTTGTGTCTGCCAAATCCCTATGGGATTCAAGCTCTTCAACGTTTCTGTTAGATAACTTACCGAACTCGGGGAACTTGTCTATTTCGAAGTAAACCCCATCTTCGGTTTCATAAGCGAATCCTTTATCGATTAATCTTTGAATCTGGTCCAATATTTCATCAACGTGATCGGTTGCCCTTGCAAATAAGTTGACGCCGTTGACGTTTAATTTGTTCATGTCCTCAATGTATCTTTTTTCAAATTTTCTAGCCAACTCACCTGCAGGAATTCCAATTTCCTTTGACCTGTTGATGATTTTATCATCAATGTCAGTGATGTTTTGAATGTAGAATACGGCATATCCCTTGTATTCCAGATATCTTTTAATTGTATCAAAGGAAATGTATGTTCTTCCGTGTCCAATATGAGCATCATCATAAACTGTTGGACCACATACAAATAAGTTAACTCTGTTCTTGTTAATAGTTACAAAATCCTCTTTACTGCGAGTTAAAGTTGAATAGACGTCCATAAAAAATAACCTCGAAAAATAGTAATTATAAAAGGCAAGTGAGGGATTTGAACCCCCGTATTATGGTCTGCAGCCACACACCTAAGCCACTCGGTAAACTTGCCACTAAACATTAAAGTATAATAAAATATTGGTAAGTAATACTTTAAATAGTTTACTATAAAACCCAATATTTTTAGCATTTAGTAGCTTCAGAACCTAAACAAGATTGACAATCTTCACCAAGTTCAGACTTGTCAATATTAAGCTGATTCAAAACATCGGCAGTTTCAACATGTTTGCATATTGCACATGTCCTTCCAATCAACTGAGCTTTTGTAGCTCTTCCATCTGCCAATTCTTGAGCAAAGTCTCGAACCATTTGCCTTACATTATCATCAAGTTTGAT
>JAUNXD010000041.1 GCA_030539985.1 Methanobrevibacter sp. | reverse complement strand
GTTAATTCCAATGTTTGAAGAAAAATATCCTGGTGTAAAAGTTACACCTACCTATGCTTCAAGTGGGGATTTACAGACTCAGATTGAAAATGGTTTGGAAGCGGATGTATTCATGTCTGCGGCTAATAAACAGATGAATGCTTTAGCTGAAAAAGGTTTAATTGACAATGATACTAATCTTCAATTTTTAGAAAACAAAGTTGTTTTAATTGTACCTGCTGACTCAGATTCCAATATTTCATCATTTGATGATTTAAAAGATGTACAAGGCACTATTGCTATTGGTGACCCTGAATCAGTACCTGCAGGGCAATACGCTAAAGAAGTATTAAACAACACCGGTATTTGGGATGATGTTGAATCCAAATTATCTTTAGGTACTGATGTAACTGCAGTATTGAACCAAGTAGCTCAAGGATCTGCTGATTGTGGAATTGTATACTCAACCGATGCTAATTCAACCGATGATGTAAAAGTCATTTGTGAAGCTCCTGAAGATGCATTAGACACTCCAGTTATTTATCCTGTAGCTGCTATTAAAGACGCAAAAGATGCAGATGCTGCACAAAAATTCATTGAATTTTTAAACACAAAAGAAGCTAAAGATGTATTCGTTGAATACGGATTCACTATTCACGAATAAATTTAGTTAAATAATCGAATATTAGTGAGGCAAAGACATGGTGGATTGGTCCCCGATTTTCATCTCAATGAAAACAGCAAGTTTATCAATTCTCATAACCTTTTTTGTAGGGTTGATTGTTGCTTGGGGAATCATTAAGATTAAAAACGATACAATAAAAATAGTACTTGACGGCATATTCACACTGCCTATCGTACTTCCCCCTACAGTTGTAGGGTTCTTTTTATTGTATATTTTTGGTGTAAGAGGACCAATAGGAAGTTTTTTTATCGACTTTTTTGCTGTAAAAATAGCTTTTTCATGGCCCGCAACAGTCATTGCTGCGGTCGTCATGTCTTTTCCCCTAATGTATCGTTCCGCTCGAGGGGCATTCGAACAGGTCGATTCAAACTTATTGGATGCCGGACGTACCTTGGGTATGTCTGAGTGGAAAATTTTCTGGAAAGTTTTATTTGCAAATGCATTGCCAGGAATTATCAGCGGTGGAATTCTTGCTTATGCAAGGGGTTTAGGCGAATTCGGTGCAACAGCAATGCTTGCAGGTAATATTGCCGGACAAACAAGAACTCTCCCAATGGCGGTTTACTCGGAAGTGGCTGCAGGAAATATGGGAGATGCATTTAATTATGTGATAGTCATTGTTATCATATCATTTATAGCTATTTTTATCATGGATTTTGTTTCGATACGAAAGGAGAAGCAATGGAGATAATCTAATTTCATATTGGGGATAAATTATATGGATAATGAATTAAAAGTAAATATTCACAAGAAACTTAAGGAATTTGACTTGGACGTTAATTTTGAGTTGAAAAAAAGGCGTTTAGGTATTCTTGGCCCTTCCGGATGTGGAAAAAGCATGACCTTAAAATCAATTGCAGGTATTGTGGATCCTAATGATGGTGTTATAAGTTTGATTACTGATGAAGAAACCATTTATTTTGACTCTAACAAAAAGATTAATCTAAAACCTCAAAAAAGAAATGTAGGTTATCTATTTCAAAACTATGCATTATTTCCCAATATGACAGTTGAAGAAAATGTTGCCATTGGCCTTTCCAAAAACGATAAAAAAATAGTATCCGAAATGATTAAACGTTTCCATCTTGAAGGTTTGGAAAAAAGATATCCCAGACAATTGTCTGGAGGTCAGCAGCAAAGGGTGGCACTGGCACGTATATTGGCTTATGGTCCTGATGTTGTATTGCTGGATGAGCCTTTCAGTGCAATGGATGCCTTTTTAAAAGAACAGCTACGTCTTGAGCTTGCCAATTTACTGAAGGATTTCGAAGGATTTTCGATTTTGGTTACTCATGACCGTGATGAGGCATTTCAGTTTTGTGATGAGCTTATAGTCTTGGATAAAGGTAAAATTATAGCGAAAGGAGATACCTCTGAAATATTTGAAAATCCAAGAAAGGTTCAGGTTGCAAGGCTTACCGGATGCAAAAACATTTCCAAAATTGAAATTATAGATGATTATCATCTTAAATCCGTTGACTGGGGTGTTGAATTTGAAGTATCTGAAAAGATTTCGCCAAACATTACTCATATGGGAATAAGAGCCCACGATTTTTTACCTGCCGATAAAAATGAGGTTAATGTATTGGACACTCTCAATTCAACCAAATTAGAAAAGCCGTTTGAATGGGAAATAACCTTGGCAAATGGTTTGTGGTGGAAAGTGGATAAAAAAATTCATGAGCATTACTTCGAGATTCCGAAGTATTTGAAAGTCAATCCGGAAAATATAATACTTTTGGAAGACTAATACTTGAAGCAATCCTTTTGATGGTTGTCAATAACGCCGATTGCCTCCAGATAGGAGTAGATTATTGTTGGACCAACAAATTTCATTCCTCTTTTTTTCAAATCCCTTGAAATATGTTTTGATAAGTCAGACTCTGTTAAAAATTCCGCTTTGATTGTTTTACCATCGGTAAAGCTCCAGATATATTCATCAAAACTTCCAAATTCCCTTTGAATTTCAATGAATATCTGGGCATTGTTGATTGCAGAGGTGATTTTGCCCTTATGACGGATGATTCCTTCGTTTGATTTTAATTCCTCGACCTTTGCATCATCGTAATTGGCCACTTTTTCAACATTAAAGTCATCAAAAGCTTTTTTGAAGTTTTCACGCTTTTTTAAAATAGTAATCCATGATAATCCTGCCTGAAAAGACTCTAAAACAAGCATTTCAAACAATTCCCGGTCATCATGAGTTGGCACTCCCCATTCCTCATCATGATATCTGATATATGTTGCATCGCTTCCGGCCCATGGGCATCTTTTTTTATTCATAAAAATACTTATCATTGACTTAATTTAAATATATTTTTAATGAAAATTTCCCCTAACCGTATTTTATATTTGGATGAAGTGAGATCCCTTGCAATCATTTTGGTCGTTCTCGGACATTTGATACGTTCATTTTCACAGGATTTTACAAGCTGGCAGATTTGTTCCGGTGTATTCTCATTGACACGTATAGGTGTTCCATTGTTTTTCACTGTTAGCGGAGCATTGCTTTTAACAAGAAAGCATGATATTCGCCAATTTCTGGAAAAGAGATTTAAACGTGTGGTCATGCCTTTTGCTTTTTGGATATTTGTCTATCTGATTTTGGGAGTGTTGATTTGGCATTATGAGCCTACACTGGAATATTTCTATGGAGTGATATTTGGATCACATGGAATGTCCTCTCTGTTCTGGTTCATATGGTCTTTGATTGGAGTTTATCTTTTGATTCCTGTGTTAAGCAGTTTCATTAGGGAATACGGTGATTTTGGAGCAAAATATCTGATACTGATTACAGTAATATTGTCTCTGCTTTACACAATAGGTTTTTTCGACGTTCAGCAAATCAAGTATGATTTCAGAATCATATTCAACTTCTTTCCGGTTTTGGGATACTTTATAATGGGCTCATACGTTCACAATCACGAATTCAAATATTCCAACAACAAGATGTTTCTGATTGGAGTTTCAATGTTCATTGTTGGAATAGCGGGTCATTTCATAAAGATTTACTATAAGGGATTGGGAGGATTGGGTCTGGCTCCAATTGATTTCTTTGACATATTCGTTTTAATGGAGACTATGGGACTCTTCACTGCATTTAAGTATGCAAATGTCAAAATGATTTCAGATAATATAAAACCTATTAAGGAGCAGAAACTTGGAGAAATCATCATAACGTTCAGTTCATGCAGTTTTGGAATTTATTTTTCACATTATATAATAATGCTGTACCTGTTCCAATTCGGATTCATGCATGGATGGGGCGTTAAAAACCTGTTTATATATTTCCCACTGTCTGCAGTAATTCTTATCGCTATCTGTTGGATTTTAATTTTTATAATGAGTAAGATACCGATTTTAAAGATTGGCAGTGGAGTAAAATGATGCAAATGCGTCTTTGAAATTAAAAATATTTGTTCATTAAATTAATGATATTTTTAGTTGATATTCACTTGAAATGTGAATTTCAAATTAAAACATATTTATATTTATTATAAAAGTTAAAATATTATGTAAGATAGTTTAAGCAAAATGTGAGGTAGTATTATGACAAGATTAGGTATGGGAATGATGAGACTTCCGCTATTGGATGAGAATAATCAGACTAGTATAGACTATGAGCATGTAAATAAGATGGTTGATGCATACATGGATGCAGGATTTAACCATTTTGACACCGCATATGTTTATCATGAAGGAGTGGGCGAAGATGCATTTAAAAAATGCGTAGTCGACAGATATCCTCGTGATTCATTTACAATTTCAACAAAACTCCCTTTGTTCATCATCACTGAAGAATCACAGCTGGAACCGATTTTTACCGAACAGCTCAAAAATTGCGGGGTGGAATATTTTGATTATTTCATGCTTCATAACGTAAGCGGATTTACAGACACTGCTTGGAAAAATGTTGATTTGTATTCATTTATCCAAAAGAAAAAGGAAGAGGGTTACATCAAGCACATAGGAATATCAACACATGGTGATGCGGAATTTCTGGAGGAAATTCTCTTTGATCATCCGGAACTTGAATTCGTATTGCTTCAAATCAATTACCTTGACTGGGAAGACGAGGCGATTGAAGCAAGGAAATGCTGGGAAGTTGCAAGGAAATACGATAAGGAAATCCTGATCATGGAACCTTATAAAGGCGGTTTTTTAGCCGATGTTCCTGAAGAGGCTGAAAAGTTAATGAAAGAGTATAATCCGGACAATTCAGTAATATCCTGGGCAATGAGGTTTGTAGCCAATCTTGAAGATGTAAGCATTGTACTGACCGGTGCAAGCACTCTCGAGCAAATTGAAAGCAACATTGAAGAGTTCAAAAATGCCGAACCATTGAATGATGATGAATTAAAGCTTTTGGAAGAGGTTTCTAAGATTATTAACAGCAACATTACTGTGGACTGTACCAAATGCAGATACTGTGTCGATTCCTGTGCTGAAGAAATTGACATTGCAAAATTGTTTGATTTATACAATAAGCATAAGATGCTCGGTCGTGATGACTGGTCCCAGTTTGGAAATGCATATTTGAATTATTCAAAGCTTGACGGTGTTGGAATAGCTTCAGACTGCATAGAATGTGAAAATTGCATTGAAGAATGTCCTCAGCAAATTAATATTCCTGAAGTTCTAAAGGATGTTGCAAAGACTTTTGAAACCGAAATTTACGGATTTGAAAATTAAGTTAATTTTAATAATAATTAATAATATAATTATAAATAGTTATTTTATTTGAGGATTAATTATGATACCGGGTATGAATAAAAAACAAATGAAACAAATGGAAAGGCAAATGAAAAAAATGGGTATGAAAATGGAAGAGCTTGAAGGAGTTCAGGAAGTCATAATCCGTTTTGAAGATAAAGAATTGATCATTGATAATGCTAGCGTAAGTTTAATGAATGTAATGGGTCAGGAAACCTATCAGATTGAAGGAAAAGCTCGTGAAGTAGAATTGGAATATGAAATTGAAATTCCTGATGAAGATGTTGAAATGGTAGCTAACAGTGCCGGCGTAAGCGAAGACAAGGCAAGAGAAGCACTTGAAGAATGTAAAGGAGACCTTGCAGAAGCTATCATGAAATTAAATCAATAGATTATTATGACATTGATTGCACATATTTCCGACTTGCATATTTCAGAGTCCACTTTCGACGAAGAGGTATTTATGCAGGCTGTAGCTGAAATAAATAATTTGCAGCCGGACATGATTATTTTAACAGGTGATATTACTGAAAACGGCTATTATAAGGAGTTTGTACAGGCAAAAAAATACTTGGAAATGTTTGAAGCTCCATTGTTTGCCGTTCCCGGAAACCATGATGCACGTAATTTGGGTTATCAAACCTTTGAGGAACTTGTTGGTGAGAAAAGCTGGAAACTTACCATGGACAGTAATTTCACAGTGATAGGACTTGACAGCAGTTCACCCGATGAAGATAAAGGGCATGTCGGAACACCGCAGCACATGTGGCTGGAACATCAGCTGGACGAATGTGTAATTAATGAAAATTTTTCTATCGTTGCTTTGCACCATCATGTTGTTCCAATTCCTCAAACAGGTCGTGAACGTAATGTTTTATCCGATGCCGGTGATATCTTAAAGACATTGACAGTCCATGAAGTTGATTTGGTATTGTCCGGACATAAGCATGTTCCGAATATCTGGAAATTAAATGAAACCGTAATCGTTAATGCGGGATCGCTGTCCTCTACAAAACTCAGGGGCAAAAATAAAAACTCATATAATGTTTACAACATATCAGATGATGAAATTGAAATTTTCCTTAATGAGGTTAATGGTGAAAAATTCCTGTTTGGAAATTATCCAAGAAATAGAATTTAAAATATATTTAAATAATAGAATATGAAAATATAATAAACTGAATTAATTAATTGTTTAGGTGATATTATGAAAGTGGTCGTAGATGCTTCTAATGTAGCTCATCATGTTAAAAATCAAAACGGACAACCTAAAATGTCCAATATTCTTGCTGCTGTTAAAGCATTGGAAGAAAGTGAAGATGAATTTGTAATTATTGCCGATGCATCATTACGTCATGATATTGACGATAAGGAAAAATTTGCCAAATTGCTGGAAAGTGAAAATGTAGAAGAGGTTCCAGCCGGAAATGATGCAGATCATTTTATATTAGATATTGCAACCCGTGAAAAAGCAAAAATATTATCAAATGACAAATTCAGAGATTATGCTGCTGAATTTAGAAATATTTCTTCAATGAGAATCCCATTCATTATTGATAATGACAGACTCACATTCGGAAAACCTAAAAAACCTAAAAAAGACAAAAACATACTTCAACATATCTGTGATGAAATTATCAAGGAATTAAACTTCAAAAAATGGGAAATATATACTGGTAAAGAAGGATTGGAGATTTCCCCATTGAATATTGCTAAACAGGCCATTATACGTATCGATAATGAAAATAATGCAGAATCAAAATTGGAAAACATTTTTGCAAAAATACCAATGTTCAATAAGATTGTAGAGATGGTGGATGATGTAGAAATTGCCGCACCATATGTTATTTTTGTATTGGTTCATCCTAAAGATTATAAAGTTGCTGTAAAAAATGCAGGTAACATTTCAGTTACTATTGCAGACAGATTAGGCCTTGAGAAAAAGCCTTTAATCGCAGTGCGTAACGATTTATTCACAAAACCAGGCAATTTTGAATTGAATATATTGCTTGCAGATGAGGTAACTGAAACCGCTCCATACAATGTTTTAATTCGTGTTAGCGAGCATGATGAAGTGTTCATCAAAAGAAATTCAAGAAATATTGCAAGTACCATTGCCGGAAGACTCGGATCTTGGAAATTCCCATTCGTATCTGTAAAACCAGATATGCTTTTGGAAAAACCTGGTGAATTTGAAATAGAGTTGGAAAAAGGGGGAGACCTAGATGGCTAACAGTTTAACCAAGTTTTTTATCAGGCTTACCACTAAACTCAATCCAATCGCTGTCGGAACTAAGTTTTTTCCAACAAACTCTTTAGAAACAGAATATGTGGAGTTATTCAATTATACTCAAACTATTCTTTTTGAGCTGGAAAAGGCGGAAATCACTTCAGATACTATTTTAAAAAATCTGATTCGTGACGTTGGAGCTGAAAACCTTCCAAAGGAGTATACCTTTCATGAATTGAAACCTGCAGAAAACAAAATTGAGGAATATGCATTGGTAAGCAATATTATTATGGGAAGTGACCGTTACTTTTACATTGAACTTCCTCATCCTTCACGCTTAATTGACATATTTGTTAAAATTATCCAAAATGAAAAAGGAGAGGTTGTGGAAAAAACAGCAACAGAACTTGTTGCAAGAATGTTAAGTAAAAATGATGCTATCCGTGTGGCCATTGAGCTTATTGGAATAGGACTGTCTGAAGGCATTCAAATAATTTCTGCAGTTGGAATGACTGGTGCTGCTTCAATCGAGCGTGCAATCCATTATACTCAAAACGTTGGAAGTTTTCCAGGTATTGCATTTACAAAATTAGGTGGAGAATATGCATTGGTGTTCGATTCACCTTTCCTGCTTCAGGAATCAAGACCTGTTGATTTGGAAAATTATCTATTCATCGATTTAATCGATTCCACCAAATTCATCAGCAAAAACGGCAGAACCCAACTGGTTGAACTGATGACCGGAATTAAAAATTTCATCGAAACAGAATGTGACGGTGAACTTGAAGGATACCGTGAAGGGGGAGATGATTTCATTGCTAAATTCCCGTCAAAGGATCTGGCAATACGTGCAGGGCTTGATGCGGCATGGTTTGCTCTTGACAATGGCGCTAAAATTAGGGCAGGTATTGGAAGAAGCAGACGCGAGGCCGGTGAGAGAGCTCAACTGGTGGATGATTTGGAATCAACCGCCCCATTATCATTAGTTGTTTTTGAATTGGCTAATGGTTTATATGCTTACAATATCCCTTCCGAATTTACAAGAACATTGATAAATCTAGTTGAAAATGAAAAACCAAAATTAATTGGAGTATTTGCATTTGTATTCATATTTGCTTATTTAATGTCAATTTTAGGATTGGGAGTATTCAGTTTTATAGGAGTTATTTTGGCATTGGGATATGCATTTATAGCATAATTTAGGATAATAGATATTATGAGACGAAAAAAGGACGATAAAAGAGTTTTAAGATCAGGAAATGGTCGTAATCAATCTTCTGGAAGAAAAATCAGAAGAAGAAATAAAAATCGTCAAAGGATTCATAATAGGCAACCTATGAACAATAGGAGAAAAAGGCAAAAAAGGAAATCCAACAGGTCTCTTGTTCTAGTAATGATTATGGTATTGGTGGCATTTGTTATTGGTGCCGGAATCGGTGTTACATTAAGTTTGGACAACGGTGATAATGCTGATGAAGGTCCTCATTTTGAGAATGTTACAAAGGAAATGACAAAGGATTTAAATGATACTGAAGAAGTGTATTTCGAAAAAAACGTTGATGATGTTGATTATAATGAAAATATGACTTCACAACTGAATATTGAGTATCAGAATGGTGATTAATAACTTTTTGTGATTTTTATGGATTTTATTAGAGTGATTGATGGGGGATTTTCAGTCATTGAAAATCTTAAGGTATCTGGAGCACGTGAAGGCAAATACGGAGTAAGCATTATCGTTTGTCCAAACAGTAATGCTTCAGCAGTTTTCACTTCAAATAAAGTAGTGGCGGCTCCTGTAAAGTATACTAAGAATGTTTTAAAGAAAGGCAGGATTTCAGCGGTTTTCATCAATAGCGGTAACGCCAACTGTTTTACCGGCCAGCAAGGTCTGGATGACTGTGAAACATTGGTTAAATTGGTTGCTGATGATTTGAAATTGCCTGAAGATGAAATTGCAATATCTTCCACAGGAGTTATAGGCAGACAAATGCCGATTGACATTATCTCCAAGGTCGCTTATGAATCCTTATCAAAACTGGGCAATCGTCCTGAAAATTCACTTGCAGCTGCAAAGGCAATCATGACAACCGACACATTCCCAAAAGAATGTGCTGTTGAAGTTACTTTAACAACCGGCGAAACCGTCAGGATTGCAGGAATTACTAAAGGAAGCGGTATGATTGCTCCAAATATGGGTACAATGCTGTCATTCATAGTAACCGATGCAGTAATCAATTCTGATGAAATCAAAATGGCACTTAAAAAGGCCGCTGATGTCAGTTTCAATATGATTGTCGTTGATGGTGATGAGAGTACCAACGATACCTGCCTGATGATGGCAAACGGTGCATCCGGTATAAATGTTGTAAACGATGGAAAATTGGACTCCAATTTCCAGGATGCATTGAATTATTTATGCATTGACTTGGCTAAGAAGATGGCTCGTGATGGTGAAGGTGCCACCAAATTCATTGAAGCCAACGTCTGTGGCGCTAAAGATGATGAAGATGCACGTCTTGCGGCAAAATCAATAATTTCATCAAGCTTATTTAAATCCGCTGTATTTGGAGGAGATCCGAATTGGGGAAGGATTGTCTCAGCAATAGGATACTCAGGATGTGATTTAAATCCGGATACGGTTACAATATCAATTGCAGATGACACAGATGATGTTGATTTGGTTAGAAAAGGTGAAATTTTAGCATTTGACGATACTCCTTACCTTAAAAGGGCTGAGAAGGTAATGCAGTCTAAAAATATCACTGTTAATATTGATATGTATCTTGGTGATGGTGAAGCTACTGCATGGGGTTGTGATTTAACATATGATTATGTTAAAATTAATGCCGAATACACCACTTAAAGAAAACCTTTAAATATCTTGAAAACAAATATTTTTTTGT
>JAUNXD010000240.1:1868-2667 GCA_030539985.1 Methanobrevibacter sp. | reverse complement strand
TTTTTTAATGGTTATTGTGTTTTTTACGGTACTTCCCTTATATATTGAAGTTACAGTATATTTACCGGGAGTTAAACTGAATATTTTTGTTGCATATCCATTCTTATCTGTCTTGACATAATAGGATTTGCCTGCAATCTTCATCACTACGACTTCATTTGCACCAGCGGTTTGGCCATTTCTACCTATAACTCTAACCTTAAATGTTGTTTTTCCCTTATAGTCTTCAACAATATTTCTATTGCCTGTTATCTTCGAAGGGTTTGTTAAAACATTGAAGCTGAAACTTTGCCCATCCAATGTAAATGATATTGATTGAACTAGTGAGATATAAATTGATTTAGATAGCTGACCATTTTCAATGACAAATTTACCTCCATTTGATACAGCAACATCTAAAGCCGGCAATAATTCCTGGGAATTTAAATCAAATTTTTGACCTATTTTATTTTTCACTTTATTTAGATTTACGAGGATATTGGAATTTTCATATTGCATAAACTCACCAATATTTTTGAAATCCATTACAATCCAAGTGAAATTATCAGGTAAGTTAAAATTAAGTAATTTTTCAAAATTAGGATTATTCAAACCCCACCAGTTATTTGTCATGTTGCTATTATTGTCATTCACATAAATTGCATCAGCATCAGCGGCCCTATTGTTAAATAATGCAGAATGAGTAATGTTAATGTCTTTTCTTGCAATTATTGCGCCTCCCTCACTACCTGCAACATTGTCATTAAAAATAGATCCAACAATGTTTAAAATGTTATTGTTATCAATGGCTCCACCAGTT
>JAUNXD010000240.1:0-1858 GCA_030539985.1 Methanobrevibacter sp. | reverse complement strand
TTTTGTTGCTTTATTATTGAGGAATTTGGAATTGATTATTGTTAAATTACCCCCATTATCTATAGCTCCTGCACCATAAGCTTGATTATTATCAAATAATGAATTGATTATGGTTAATTTAGCATTGTTGTCAATAGCCCCACCATGGCTTAATGCTTTATTTGAAATAAATTGTGAGTTTTCAATCAGTATTGTTCCGTCAATATTGAAAATCACTCCTCCTTCGTCAGAACCTGTGTTAAAATTGAATATTGAATTTGAAATATTTAAATTTCCACTTATTACTGCAATAACCCCTAATGTATGTGTAATAGTATTTTTTTGAAATTTAGAATCCCTAATTTCTACATTTGATACTGTCTGAATTACTGCACCACGATCTGCTTTATTTCCTTCAAAGGAAGAAGAATAAATTGATACATAATTTCCATTATTATAAATAACGCCAGCACAATCGGCAGAATTGTAGTTAAAGATACTATTTGAAATGTTTAGATTAGCAGAATTGTATACTACACCACCATATGTTTTTGCATTATTGTTATTCATATTTGAATTGAGAATGTTTAAATTTCCCTTATTATAAATCGCACCCTCGTCAGCATTATTATAATTGAAATCGGATTTGATTAACTTCATGTTTGCAAGATTATATATTGCTCCGGTATTGGCATTATTACCATCAAATTTGGAATTTGAGAGTATTAAATTCCCATTATTATATATTGCTCCCCCAGTATCTGCATAATTTGAATTTATAGTGAATTTATTGAATTCCAAGTTTCCAGTATTATATATTGCTCCTCCTTCAGTTGCGGAATTATTATTTAATGTCACATCCTCAAATGAACCTAAAATACCTCCAAAACACAAGCCTCCACCATATTTGGCAGAATTATTGTTTAAAACTATGTTTTTAAGATTGCATGAAAATTGCACACCTGCAATTTCACCTAAAGTAGAAAAGATTCCTCCACCTTTATCATTTGCCACATTATTATTGAAAATGCAATTTGTTGCTGTTAACTGACCGCAGCTACTGGATATTCCACCACCATATCCCGCACGGTTATTGTTAATCATAGAGTCGGAAATTACCAGACTACCAAATGAGTCAGAAATTAGCCCTCCCCCTTCTTCAGCGACATTGTTTTCAATTATTGTGTTTGAAACATGCATTGTAAATTCAGAGATATAAATTCCACCACCATACTGGCCAGTGTTATTCCTCACATCACTGTCATAAATCTCGCAAACACCCCAACTTTTCACTCCACCTCCCAAATGAGATGCAGAATTAGAATAGAATTTAGAATTTTTAATAATTAGATGGCCTCTATTATTATATATTCCTCCGCCACGAGTTGCGGTGTTATTGATAAAATTTGAATCTATTAATTGAATTTCACTGAACCTACTGTATATTGCTCCTCCTTCATGACTGCGATTTTTAATGAAACTACAATTTATCACGTTAGTTTTTGAATTGTAACTGTCAATTGCAGCTCCTCCCCCATCACCATAATTGTTTTCAAATATGGAATTATAAACTGTTAAAGAACAACCTGTTGTGCGAATTCCACCATAATCAGCATCATTATTCATGAATTTTGAATCATATACTGTCAAATAACCGGAGTTATCAATTGCAGCACCATTACCTGTTGTTTTACCATTTATGAATGTTATCCCATAAATGTTTACTTTAACATTATTTGAAATAACAAATATTTTTGATTTTGAGCTTGCATCCAAAATGGTTTTATCATAGCTAACTCCATAAATATCAAGGTCCTTGTCAATATTGATTGAGGATCCTTTTCCGACATATGTTTTATTTTCCAGATGAATTGAATCA
>JAUNXD010000040.1:9860-10526 GCA_030539985.1 Methanobrevibacter sp. | reverse complement strand
AAAGTTAATGTACCTTGCATATTTCATTGCCATTTTGGTACCGAAGGTTCCAATTAAAAGCCAGCAGAAAACAGCAATAAAACTTAAAATTGCCAATCCAAGTGGGTCAACATGGGCATCTACACCCTGAGCCGCTAAAATTAAATTCTCAATGTTTCCAAAAACCAATAAGGGTAAAAAATGTTTCAATTCCGGATCCATACTATTCTCCCCTTATAGAAGTTATCATTGCCTGAGCTCCTAAAATGAAAATAGCCAATCCGCCAATGAAATCGATGAAGTCAACATATTCAATAAGCATCTGGGTTCCAAAAGTTCCGATTGCTAACCATGCTCCAACGCAAATAAAACTTGCAATTCCCAATTTAACCGGATTTACTCCTGCTACAACACCTTGAGAAGATAAAACCAAATTTTCAATATTACCAAAAACAATTAACGCTACAAAAGGTAAATATTGTTCCAACATCCAAATCACCATTTCCCCAAATAAAATAAATTTGAAATATATCTTACCTAATCAATATTAAAGAATTATAATATATAAAACTATCCTAAAATTTAATGAAATTCTAGAATTATTGAATGAAAAATAATTAATCAAAATATTGTTAGCTGAAAAAATTATAAACAAAATAAGAAAAAAATAAGAAATAATGAGATGAT
>JAUNXD010000040.1:0-9850 GCA_030539985.1 Methanobrevibacter sp. | reverse complement strand
TAAGAAAAAATTGAATATTATAAAATTAAGAGGTATGTTTCAAGTGTAAATGCACTATCTGTTAGCATACATTTTTTCATAATATTCCTGATACTGTCCACTTTTTACCTTGTCGGTCCAATCCTGATTATCGAGATACCATTGGATTGTTTCCTTTATTCCGACCTCAAAGGTATAGTCCGGAGACCATCCCAATTCATCCTGAATTTTTGATGAATCGATTGCATAACGCCTGTCATGGCCTAAACGGTCGGTTACAAATTCAATCAGGGATTCGTCCTTGCCCAGGGTTTCAAGTATCAGTTTGACGATATAAATATTTTCCTTTTCGTTGTTGCCGCCGATATTGTAGACTTCGCCTAATTCACCATCCTGCAAAACAAGGTCTATCGCTGTGCAGTGGTCATGAACATGCAGCCAGTCACGTATATTCTTTCCGTCACCATAAACCGGCAGCTTCTTATCCTCCAGAGTATTGGATATCATAAGTGGAATTAATTTTTCCGGAAACTGATAAGGCCCATAATTATTTGAGCAGCGTGTGATGTTAATCGGTAGATCAAATGTTTCATAGTAGGCTCTTGTTATCAAATCTCCGCCTGCTTTTGAAGCGGAATATGGACTGTTTGGCTGCAAAGGAGTGGTTTCTGTAAAGTATCCTGTTTTTCCTAAAGTTCCGTAAACCTCGTCTGTTGAGATTTGGATGTATTTTTCAACACCGTATTCCTTTGATGCATTCAAAAGCACCTGAGTGCCAAGCACATTTGATTTGATGAATATTTCAGGGTCAGTTATGCTTCTGTCAACATGGCTTTCAGCAGCAAAGTTAATGACATAATCGCATTTTTTAACCAAATCATCAACAATATCCTTATCTCTTATGTCGCCCTTGACAAATGTATAATTGTCCTTGTCTTCAATATCCTTCAGGTTTTCAAGGTTCCCGCAGTAGGTCAGTGCATCCAAATTAATAATATGGTAATCTGAATATTTGTTTACCATATATCTAACGAAATTGCTTCCAATAAATCCTGCTCCACCTGTAACTAAAATATTTGTCATAATAATCACTTAATATTTAATTTGAGATTCCTTTAGGGTTTTCCATTCCTTATCCTTATCTGATAAAATTATCTCATCAATTCCATCCAATGGCCAGTCTATGGCAATGTCCTCATCATCCCACATTATTCCTGACTCATCTTCGCCATGATAGAATTCTGTGCACTTATATAAAAATTCCGCCTCATCTGACAATACCAGAAATCCGTGTGCAAATTTAGGAGGGATATATAACTGTTTCTTATTATCTTCAGACAATATTTCACCATACCATTTGCCGTAAGTCGGTGAATCGCCTCTCAAATCCACTCCAACGTCAAAAACTTCTCCCTTAATGACGCGAACAAGTTTTCCCTGAGGATAATTTACCTGCAAATGCAGTCCTCTCAGGACTCCTTTTGATGATTTTGACTGATTGTCCTGAACAAAGGTTAAGTCATGTCCGGCCTGCTTAAAGTCATTTTCCTGAAATGTTTCCATAAAGTACCCCCTGTTGTCTTCAAAAACAGTGGGTTCAACTACAAACATGTCCTTGATTCCTGTTTCTGTAAATTTGAATTTGCCCATAACAATCATCTTTTTACTAAGTTAAATAAATATTCACCATAATCGGTTTTCTTAAGTTCTTCGGCGGTTTTCAATAGTTGCTCATCATCAATGTATCCCTTAAGATATGAGATTTCCTCAAGACATGCAATATATAAGCTTTGTCTTTTTTGAACTGTTTCAATGAAATTGGCCGCTTCAAGAAGTCCTTCATGAGTTCCTGTATCCAGCCAGGCCATACCTCTTCCAAGAAGCTCCACCTTTAATTTTCCACGATTGAGATATTCCTCGTTTACTGAAGTAATCTCAACCTCACCCCTGTCGGATGGCTTGACGTTTTTGGCTATTTCAATCACATCATTATCATAGAAATATAGTCCCGGCACGATATAGTTTGATTTAGGATTTTCCGGTTTTTCTTCGATGGACAAAACGTTCCACTCATCATCAAATTCAACAACCCCGAACGCTTCCGGATTGTTAGTGTAATAACCGAAAATTACCGCTCCTTCTTCCAAATTTGTGGCCCTTTCAAGTATTTCTGTAAATCTGTGACCATGGAAGATGTTATCTCCCAAGATAAGCGCCACATTATCGTCCCCGATGAATTCCTCGCCTATTATGAATGCTTCAGCAAGTCCGTTAGGGTTTTCTTGGATTGCATATTCAAATTTTATGCCTAAACTGGACCCATCTCCCAAGAGATCCTTATACATCGGCAAATCCCTTGGAGTTGATATAATAAGTATTTCCTTAATTCCCGCCAACATCAAAACGGAAATAGGATAATAAATCATTGGTTTATCATATAGCGGCAACAACTGTTTGGAAACTGCTTTTGTAATTGGATATAAGCGTGTTCCTGAACCACCTGCAAGTACAATACCTTTCATAATAATCACTTTATACCTTATATTATTTTAAATTTTAAAAAATCGTTTTCACTGGCCGCATCAACAAATGTATCGATGATTTCACTGTCAACTTCATCGGCATTTATCAGTTCAATGTCGCATTCCATCTCTGTCAGACAGTCATATAATGCATCCAGATTCTTCCCGTAATAATCTGGCAGGTTCAATTCCTCCATCAGATAAACATGCCCGTTTTTTTTGATTAGCTTACCGTCCAGCTGCATTATTAAACCTCTTTGAATGTGCTGTAATGATCATCGGTATAGTAAACCTTGTAGTCTCCTGTATTGTACACTATCCTTTCGGCTCCACGGCTGGTTCCATTTGCATTTATATCGCACTCGATGTATTTATCGCTGCTGTCTGGAAGCACATGCTGCCTGTTTGTAAATGTGTCTCCGCCAATACTTTTTCCTGGAGCATATTTTTTAAGAGGTCCACCATGCCATCCCAATTCTCTGGCTTCGTTTTTTGTTATGTAATTGCTTGGAAGCTTGTGAAACTCCTTGATATATGCCGCAACCTCGTCAACTGTACAGTACTCTCCATCTTCAACTACACTTACACTGCCTGCATCATCACCGGATTTGAAAAAATCAAAAAATCCTGCACTTGCAACTCCGACGCTAAGCAATGCAATGATTAATGCTATTACTAAAACTAACTTTTTGTTCATTTAATCAACTCGATATATTCCTTTATTGCATCCCTATAACTTCTAAGAGGCTTAAAACCCTTATCAATCCAATTCTTATTTCTTAACACTGAATAACTAGGTCTTGGTGCAGGCCTTGCAAACTCGGATGCAGTAACCGGAATTACGGTAACGTCTTTATCCGCCACCTCAAAGATATACTTTGCAAATTCGCACCATGAGCAGTAATCTGAATTTGTTATATGATAAATACCATAATAATCTGTTTCAATCAATTCGGATATTGCACCGGCCAGATCAGGAGTGTATGTAGGTGTTCCAACCTCATCATACACAACAGTTATTTGAGAATGGTTTTCAGCCAATTCAAGCATTGTCTTTGGGAAATTTTTACCGTTGATTCCATAAAGCCATGCTGTCCTTACAATGAAGAACTTATCTAGAATTTCCTGTATGGCCTCTTCCGCCTTGAGCTTGCTTTTTCCATAAACGCTGATTGGGCCTATTTCTCCGTTTTCTGCAATCGGTTCGGTTGCACTGCCATCAAAAACGTAATCTGTACTGATGTGAACCAAAGCCGAATCTATCTCTCTGCAGGCAAGAGCCAAATTTTTAACTCCCTCGCCATTAACACTGTATGCAAGATCCTGATTTTCCTCACATCCGTCAACATCAGTATATGTCGCCGAATTAATAACAATGTCAGGTTTTGATTGAGTTAAAAACTCGATTACCTGCTGTTTATCGGTAATGTCCAATGTTTTTGAGGTCGTGAGAATCAGTTCATGATTATCCTGCAAAACATTAATCAAATCATGGCCTAACATTCCATTAGAACCAGTAATCAAAATTTTCATAAATATCACTTAAAACTTTTAATATATGTTAAAATATATATTATACTTAATATTTAAAATTGAAGAGGGGTTTTAACATGAAAGTATGTATTATTGGTCAAGGCTATATTGGACTTCCAACAGCCGCATTGTTCAGTCGAAACCATTGCGAAGTTGTTGGTGTTGATGTCAATGAGAAAATAATTGAAAACTTAAACAAGGGTATTATACACATAGAAGAGCCTGGAATAGCCGATATCATTAAGATTGCAGTTGAAAAAAATATATATACCGCCAGTTTAACTCCTCAAAAAGCAGACGCATTCATAATAACTGTCCCGACACCATATATTGTTGAAAACTACAGCTGTGATTTAAGCTATGTGGTAACAGCATGCGAATCAATTTTACCTTATGTCGAAAGGGGAAATACCATCATTATAGAATCCACAATCGCTCCAATGTCAACCGATGATACCATCAAGCCTATTTTTGAAAAGGCAGGTTTTGAAATCGGAAAGGATTTGTATTTGGCCCACTGTCCGGAAAGGGTTCTTCCAGGAAAAATATTAGATGAACTGGTTCACAATGACAGAATAATAGGTGGAGTAACCCTTGAATGTGCTATTAAAGCAAGTGAAGTGTATGGACAGTTTGTTGAAGGTGATTTGATGCTTACAGAAGCTAAAACTGCCGAACTGTCAAAATGTATGGAAAATACTTTCAGGGACGTCAACATTGCACTTGCAAATGAACTTGCAAAAATCTGTGCCGAAATTGGCGTGAATGCATTGGATGTTATTGAAATGGCAAACAAACATCCAAGAGTTAATCTGCACTCTCCGGGACCTGGTGTCGGCGGACATTGCCTTGCAATCGACCCTTATTTCATTTATGCAAAGGCTCCCGAAACAGCAAAAATAATCAAACTGGCAAGGGATACGAACAATTCCATGCCTGATTTCGTATGTGACAACGTCAAAAAGATAATTCCAAATGGTAAAATAGCCGTGTTGGGCGTTTCATATAAGGGAAATACAGGAGATGACCGTGAAAGCCCCTCCTATGAAATAATTGCAAAATTAAGCGGAGATTATAAAATAAGTATTTATGACCCTCATATTGAAAACCCTGATTTTGTAGGCCTTGATGAGGCTACAAGGGATGCGGATTTGATTTTGGTACTCTGCGATCATAACGAATTTAAAGCACTCGATTATGATTTGATTTGTAAAAACATGAAAAATCCGGTAATATTCGATACAAAAAATATAATAAAAGAAGTTCCAAGCGAAATTAAATTGTTTAATTACGGGAACTTATTCGAATTGAATTAAAAATCGATAGGCTGGTCTGGTTGTATTTGATGGCCGTTCCATGCTTTCAGACTACTCCATTCCTCATATGGTGCGTTCCAAAATACATCTTCTGATTTTAAACCTAAAGGCAGGAATACTGCACAGCATGCATAAAGACTGCCAGTATCAATATTGTCTTCACATAAGTCCATTTGTGATGCATTCAAACCGCAAATTAACCATCCTTCAGTGTTAAAGTTTTGATTGCCTTTGAATTGCCTTTGAATAACTTTTGTAAGTGCGCTTCTAACCTGTGCAGGTGAAATGTTTCTTGGTAATACTTTCAACAAAGCTGCCTGTGAAAGCAAATGAAAAACACCGCAACGGTAAGCCAAAGATTTTCCTAAAAGAGGATATGTTCCTTCAGGAGAAATGGTTCTCTCCAATTGTGAAGCCAACCTTGAAGATCTCATTAACTGCACGTCTAAAAATTCACCTTCCGGAAGACCATATTTCCTCATGACAGCCAGAATATCGTTGAGCATAGGATGAATGACTAAACTGTTGAAGTAGTTTGACTCGAAATCCTCACCATCGGAGTAAATAGCATCTCCAACATAAAAATCATCCCTGAACTTAGAAATAGCATATGTAAGTCTTTCCTTATCACATTCGCCGGTGAATTCAAGAAGTGTAGCTTCAATGATGGAAGTGTATAACAGCCAGTGGTTTTCATAAGGAGCAATAATTCTTGTGTTTTTCAATTCACGAATTATTCTGGCCTGAATATCCATTGGCAAATTGAGCCAAACCTGAGTTTTGGCTCTGAGTAATCCTTGAGCAAATAAAGCAACATCAACTAAAGATTGTTTAGGTTCTACAACAAAAATATAATCATTGCTATTTGGATTAACAGCATTTGAAATAGCCTTAAGTGTTAAACGAAGATATTTTTCACGAGTTTTTCCTTCTTGAGAACTGTCAACACCTAATTCAAGCCATGGTGCAATTCCATTAAACACACGAGCAAATGCTTCAAAATATGCAAATTTCTGTCCTTCAGCACTTTTAGATTCATAAGGCATATTTTTTCTAAGTGAACCTTTAGCCAAATTATTTAAGACAGGCAATGCGATTTTTTGTAATGTTGAAACCCAATAAATCCTATCTTCCCAAACAGGAGCCTGTTCCTCAATTACAGGAGGTTTCTCTTCTTTTTTGAATCTTTTTAAAAATGAGTTGCTCATGAATTATATTCTGTTAAACATTATATATAAAAATTAGTTTTAATTGTACTGAGATGGGAATAGTACGATTAATTTTCTTTATTTTTGAAATATTTTTTCATTAAAAGCTAATTGGCTTCACTTAACTTGAATTCAATTTTAGGAGTTATTTTTTACTTGAAAGAGTTAAATTAATTTAATGAATAGCCAAATCATGTCAATTACCTAAAATATGACCAATATTAATTTCAATCAAAAAAAAATTTTTCAGAAAAATAACAAATTAAAAAAGAGTATATATACATTGTAAAACATATACATTTATCATTATTAAGAGGTTAGAAATTATGCCAACAATGTCCGAAAAAATATTAGCTAGAGCTTCAGGTAAAGAAAGTGTGGAAGCTGGAGATATTATTATAGCAAATATTGATATTGCAATGACTCATGATTTGACTGGTCCTCTTTCTGTTGAGTCTTTTGAAAAAATTGGAGCTGAAAGAGTATGGGATTCATCAAAAATCGTTATTCCATTTGACCATCAGGTCCCTGCCGATTCAATAGACTCTGCAAACAATCATATTTTAATGAGAGAATTTGTTAAAAAGCATGACATAAAACATTTTTATGATGTCAATGCAGGTGTTTGCCATCAGATTCTACCTGAAAAAGGTCATGTAGTGCCGGGTGAAGTCATTGTAGGTGCCGATTCACATACCTGCACTCATGGCGCATTGGGCGCATTTGCAACAGGTATTGGTTCAACCGATATGGCAATGGTGTTTTCCGAAGGCAACCTATGGTTTAAAGTGCCTGAAACCAACAGATTCAATATAACAGGCGAATTAAATGATAATGTTTATGCAAAAGATGTTATTTTGCATATCATCGGTAAAATGGGTGCTGACGGATCCACATACAAGGCATGTGAATTTGCAGGCGAAACCGTCTCAAACATGAGCGTTTCCGACAGGATGGTTTTGTGCAATATGGCAATTGAAATGGGTGGAAAAACAGGTTTGGTGGAACCTGACAAGAAAACTATTAATTATGTTAAAAAACGTTCCGACAAGCCTTATAAAGTATTCAAAACTGATTTGGATTCACCATCTCTTAATATAATTGACATTGACATTGATGATTTGGAACCTCAAATTGCCTGTCCCCACAATGTTGATAACGTAAAACCTATCAGTGAAGTTGACGTGGAAATTGATCAGGTATTTTTAGGTTCATGTACTAACGGTAGGCTTAGCGATTTGAGAGATGCTGCAAAGATATTGAAAGGAAATAAAATAGCCAACGGTACAAGAATGTTGGTCATACCGGCATCTAAAGAAGTTTACCTCAATGCATTGGATGAAGGATTACTTAAAATATTCGTCGAAGCCGGCGCTCTCGTATCAGCCCCTTGCTGCGGTCCATGTCTTGGAGGACATACCGGAATAATCGGACCTGGCGAAGTGAGTCTTTCAACATCCAATAGGAATTTTAAAGGAAGACAAGGTTCAAGCGACGGTAAAGTCTACTTATCCTCTGCGGCTGTTGCTGCAGCTTCGGCCATAGAGGGAAGAATTGTAGCTCCGGAGTGATATCATGAAAGGTAAGGCATGGAAATTTGGAGACGACATTGACACTGATATAATAGTTCCCGGAAGATATCTGATTTATACAGATGAGGAAAGGCTGTCCCAGCATTGCATGGAAGGTCTTGATCCGGATTTCAATGAAAAATGCAATAAGGGAGACTTCATTGTAGCTGGCAAAAACTTTGGATGCGGCTCTTCAAGGGAACATGCTCCAATAGCGCTTAAAGGCGTTGGAGTTTCAGCGGTGATTGCCGAGTCCTTTGCAAGAATATTTTACAGAAATGCTACAAACGTTGGAGTTCCTCTTCTTGAAGCTCCGGGAATTAGTGAACTTGTAGAAAATGGGGATACAATTGAAGTGGATATGGAAAACGCTACAATAACATCCCAGAATGGAAAGACAATAGAATTTAAAAAATTGCCTCCGTTCATGCGGGAAATTCTTAATCAAGGTGGTTTAATTGAATACCTCAAAAAAAAATAGTTACAAAATTGCCGTTGTTCCTGGAGATGGAATAGGCAAGGAAGTCATGAAAGCGACATTGGCAGTCTTGGATAACTTGAACGTTGATTTTGAGTATGTTTATGCAGATGCAGGTGATGAATGCCTTAAAAAGACTGGAACAGCACTGCCCGGCGAAACCCTCGATATCATAAGGGATGCGGATGCATGCCTATTTGGTGCAGCCGGAGAGACTGCGGCAGATGTTATTGTTAAGATACGCCAGGAAATGAAAATGTTTGCTAATCTAAGACCTGTTAAAGCTTATCCTAATACTAATTCATTATTTGACAACATTGACTTTATGATTGTGCGTGAAAATACCGAAGGGATGTATATTGCCGATGAGGAGTCATACACTGATGAAGGAGCAATTGCAAGACGTATTATCACAAAACAGGCTGAAAAACGTATTATTGATTATGCATTCAAATATGCACAAGAAAACAATAAGACAAAAGTGACAGCGGTTCATAAGGCCAATGTGCTTAAGAAAACCGACGGTCTGTTTAGGGAGATTTTCTATGAAGTTGCAAAAAACTACCCAGACATTGCAACTGAGGACTTCTATGTGGATGCAACCGCAATGTATCTAATTACACAGCCGGAAAGTTTTGAAGTGATTGTAACCACCAATCTTTTCGGAGACATATTGTCTGATGAGGGAGCCGGCCTTGTTGGCGGACTCGGTTTAATCCCATCGGCAAATATCGGAGAGGATGGTGCACTATTCGAACCGGTTCACGGTTCAGCCCCTGATATCGCAGGTCAAAACAAGGCCAATCCGATAGCTATGATGCTTTCAGCAATAATGATGCTTAGATATTTGGGTGAAAATGATGAAGCCGATAGATTTGAGGCTTCAATATTGAAAGTACTTAATGACGCTAACACTTTAACTGGTGATTTAGGAGGTTCAGCGACAACCGCTGAGCTAGCCGGTGAAGTTATAAACAATTTATAAGGAGAACTAAAATATGAATTTCAAAAAACTAACTAAAATGCAAATGGCAGCACTTTTTATCATATTTATTATGGTAGTAAGTGGGGTAGCTGGATTCTTACTCATTATATTTAGCGGTGGAATGTAAAATAAAAGAGGATTGATGAATATGGCAAAATATGAAATAGCAGCAGTCGTTGCTGAATTTAACTATGATATTACACAAATGATGTTAGAACTCGCTCAGGCAGAAGCAAAAAACAGAGGCTGTGAAATTAC
>JAUNXD010000239.1:556-2697 GCA_030539985.1 Methanobrevibacter sp. | reverse complement strand
AGTTCTCACGTGCATAACTGATTAATCCTTCATCGTCAGCTTCGTTTTCCCATACGACTGCTGCAACAGGAAGTTCTCCTCTATGACAATCATTTATGCTGAAAATAGCTATTTCTTTAACGGCAGGATATTTTATCAGGACTTCCTCCACTTCTGTTGGATAGATTTTCCATCCGCTCATTACAATCATGTCCTTTTTGCGGTCTGTAATGAAGAGACGATTGTCATCATCAAGATACCCGACATCTCCTGTTAAAAACCATCCGTTATCCAAAAATGATGCTTTGGTTTTCTCTTCATTTCCCCAGTAACCTTTAGCTATTGCAGGTCCTCTTAGAGCAATTTCGCCCTGCTGGTATTTCCCAAGAGTTACTGAAGAGTCAAGTTCATCAACGATTTTCACTTCTGAAAAACATACGGGATGACCTACGCTTTCAAATCGATCGGCTTCCCAGTAATCTTCAGGTCTGATGACAGTTCCGGTTCCGATTACGATGGTTTCTGATAATCCGTATGCATTTATAATCGGTATTTGATATGTCTGGTGGAAATCTTTCCATATTTTTTTATGTAATGGTCCTCCTCCGGAGATGATTTCACGAACGGTTTTCAGATGTTTTCTAGCGTCCATTGTTGTTAATGAATGAATTACTGGTGGCATTCCGCTTAAAACGGTTACTTTTTCCTTTTCACATAACTCCAAATATTCATCCATGTTGAACTGTTCTATTAGGATGTAATAGGCTGCCGCTCTTAGTGCGGATATTGCCCAGGATAGGCCAACATGTGCCATAGGATATATTCCCAAAAACACGTCATCCTGTTTTAAGGTCAACACGTCACATTCATTATGAATTGCGGTAAAATAGTTTCCGTGGGTGAGCATTGCACCTTTAGGTTTGCCTGTTGTTCCGGAGGTGTATTGCAACTGGCATAAGTCATCCCAGTCGGTGGATTCTGCTTCCAGGACTTCGGATTCTTTAAACTCCGCAATGTTTTGGGGGATGTATGTGTCGATGTCAATGATGTTTTGAGCATCTGAATCGGTAATCATTAATTTGGCTTTTGAATCGCTTACGATGTATTCAAGCTCTGCTGCGGTGAAAACCCTGTTTGTTGGAATTGCTATTGCTCCTATTCTCCATATTGCAAAAAGTGAAAACAAGTATTCTTCTGAATTGTGAAGATAAATCAATACTCTATCTCCTTTACTGGTTCCTAAGGCTTTTAATTCACGTCCAATTTCAGAAACGATGGATAATATTTCGCTTGAATTATATCTGTTTCCTGTGCTTGGATTGTACAGCACGTCTTTGTCCAAACGTTTTGAATTTGCATCTAAAAAAGTAGTGATATTCAACATTAAATTAACTCCTTAACAATAGCTTTTGTCACATCCATTGTGCTTGAATTTCCTCCGAGGTCGGGAGTTCTGATTTTGCAATCGGCAATTACATTTTCAACTGCATTTTTGATATTGTTTGAGATTTCCCATTCTCCTAAATAGTCAAGCATCATTGAAGCGGATAGTATCATGGAACATGGGTTTGCTATGTTTTTGCCTGCAATATCTGGAGCAGATCCATGTACTGGTTCAAATAATCCGTTATGGTCTCCGATGTTTCCGGATGGTGCAAGGCCGAGTCCTCCAACAAGTCCTGCACTTTCATCTGAAAGGATGTCTCCAAACAGATTGCTTGATACAATCACATCGAAGTTTTGAGGCTGTGTGATTAGATACATTGCCATTGCATCCACGTAATAGTCCTCAGTGGCAATTTCAGGGTACTGTTTTGAAACGTTGTAGAAACTTTCTTTAAAAATTCCGTCGGTTTTTTTCAATACATTGCTTTTGTGAACGCAGGTAACCTTATTTTGGTTTCTTTTAATGCATAAGTTGAATGCGACTTTTGATATTCTTTCTGAAGCTTTTTTTGTGATGACTCTTTCGGCTATCATTTTGGAGTCTTCTTCATATTCAATTTGTGAGTATAATCCTTCGGTGTTTTCCCGAACAATTACAAAGTCAATATCGTCTTTTAGGCATTTGACTCCTCTGTAGGATTTTATCGGTCTGATATTTGCATAGACGTTAAGTTCTTTTCTTAAATTTATGATTGGACTTGGTTCGCCTGGTGTTG
>JAUNXD010000239.1:0-546 GCA_030539985.1 Methanobrevibacter sp. | reverse complement strand
AAGGTTTCTTCAGGTAAGGTGGTACCATTTTTGTTAAAACATTCAAAACCTGCTTCCCCATATTCAAAACTAAATTTCAGGTCTAATTTATCGAGCAAATACTCACAGCATTCCATTACTTCTTTACCTATTCCATCTCCACTAATTATTGCAATATTATACATTATGTTACCCTGAATACAATTTTTTGTACTATTAATAATATTGACATTATTATATTTAAGTTGAATTAAATTTTGTTCGTATAGTGTCGAAATATATTTATATCTAAATGAATATAATAATAAGTAACTATATATTTAATAATAGGTTTCCTTATTGAATTTGAGAGGGATTAAAATGGAAAGAACTATTAATGAATTAATTGATTTATTAAACGACAAAGATGACTTTGTTGTTGAAGATGTTATTGGAGAATTGGAATTAAGAAAAGATGAGTCATTAGACCCATTGATTGAAGCATTATCTAGTAGAAAGAAAAATATTAGATTACACGCTGCAACATTGCTTGGTGCAATCAATGACCCAAAAGCAATTCCTGCTTTA
>JAUNXD010000039.1 GCA_030539985.1 Methanobrevibacter sp. | reverse complement strand
AAGCTCTTTAATCCTATCTTCAGCGGCTTCAAGATCACTATGAGCAACCTCAAGATTATTATTAGCAACCTCAAGGTCCTCTTGCATGATTTCAAGAGATACAAATCTTTCAGCCGTATCTGCACTGGTATTTTGATTCATCATCGAAATCAACCCCCAATATTCACTTTCATCATCGAAGTACGCATCAACCATTGCACGCAAAACAGAATATACAGTATATTCAAGCTTCTTAGACAACTGACCAGCAATTTTATCATATAATTGAACCGTCTGTTCAGTTATTTCACGAGCATGATGTCTTGGAGCGAACAATGCGATAACTCCAAGATTTAATGCATCCTTTGTACTTATATAGTCTTGTTGACTAATTATATCTCTCACACTACTTAATCTTTTCCTGTTGTCTTCCTCACCCAAGTCTAAAAAGACGGGCCTGATAATGCATGATTGTGTGTATTCCAATTCAGTTTTGTGTTTTTCTTTTGGAATGTGGGATGCAACCCAGGAAATCTGAGGGAGATTCTCATCATGAACCTGCTGGACAGCATAGTCCCCCATTATTGCGAGTTTTGCATCATCAACCGGTGTTGATTGATGTTCACCATTGCAAACTGAAGGCCGAAATACAGTTTTGTAGTCCGGATCAACAATGTATGAAGCGTCCATTCTAAGCTTATCTCCATTTCCCACGTATGCATCCGCATTTGCTTTTCTGCGAAATTTTCCCGGAGCACCTATCAGTTCAAGAAATTCTTCTGGAAATTCATTAAACAAAAGATTAAATCCCAAATCAAAGGGTTTGTGGATTTTTCTTTTTCTAATCATTACTTTCCTCCATCTAAATTTCACCAGGAAAAAAGATCTTTTTTCTAAACTATCCCCTATGGACAGTTGATAATCGATGTAATACAATAATTCTGGTTTAATTATGTTTAGACATCATCCAGATAAGGTCTGATTACTATTTTTGGTTTTGGTTTTAAATAGGTGTTTTTGAAGTGAGAAAAAGCGGCAAATCATATTTGCACAAAAGCACAGATGTGAAAAATATATTGCTTACGACTATACAAGAACCGTAATAAATGCATCATCTCTAGATTTAAATTGATATCTACAGATTCCTTCAAAAAGTAATTTCAAAAAAAAAGCTTTAAAATTTGAACAAGGACAAATTTGCATCAGCAAATTTTGACACATCCTCGTCCAGCATATTCAATTAGGTTTTGTATAATAACCTACACATCAAAAAGATGTTATTTAATAATATGCCCCTCAAAATATATAAACATTTCTACATTAACAATTACATGATTAGAGCAATATTCTATAGTCAAAACAATTTAATATGATTAAAGCAATGTTGATTTTTAAAAATAACAAATATTATATAGTTTTAATTAAAAATAATTATTTCTAAAACACTAATATAATAATTATTCAATTAGGTGTTTTTATGATGGAAAAAGAGCATTCATTAAGAACACTCCTATTCAATATTGGAGGAATTTGTATACTGACTGTTGAAAATATAGTTCTTGCTATCTCTTACATTTTCATGGCAAGTTACTACATATTGTTGACTATTGAATTAATAGGTTAACAACCTATGTCGAAAGGAAGCCAAGTTGGATTGATCCAAAAATTTTCTAATTTGATGAACTGACAATTAAATGATAATTAGCTTTAATATGTGTTTAATAGCTTCCTTTTTACACAGGGCCACATAATGTAAAAATTAATGAATAATTAACAATGATAGATGGCGATTTTGAATTTAAAATGAAATAGTTGGATGCTACACTGCCCAGAACCTATTGATTCAGTGAAATTAAAAAGGAGTTTTTTAAATGGCAAAAACTGGTCGGTTTTCAAACCGCAAAAACACGCTTGAAAAATCTTCAACACAACCATCTCAAAATTGAATCAATCTCAAAACTTAAATAATTAAAACTATATACAATAAATGGGTTAGTTAAACTCAAGGTTAGGAGTAATATAAATGAGATGTGTTGGTACTGTAATACGTGGTATAAGAACACCAATTATTAAAAAAGATGATGATTTAGCCACCATAGTCGTAGATTCAGTGATGGCTGCAAAAGAAAGTGAAGGATTCGAATTCAGGGACAAAGACATTGTTTCAATTACAGAAGCTGTCGTAGGTATTTCAGAAGGAAATTACGTAACCGTCGATGACGTTGCCGAAGACTTGAAAAGCAAATTCCCGTCCAAAAACATCGGTGTCGTAAATCCGATTTTAAGCAGAAACCGTTTTTCAATTATTTTAAAGGGTATTGCAAGAGGAATGGATAAGATTACCCTTCTTACATCATTTCCTGCTGATGAAGTGGGAAACGGAATTATGGATGAGAGAATTTTAGATGAAAGCGAATATGACCTTGCAAGCGTCATTTCCGAGGAAGAATACAAGGAAACATTCGGTTCATGGATTCATCCGTTTACCGGAATCAACATGGTTGACTTTTACCGTGATTTAATTGAAAGCGAAGACTGTGAAGTCGAATTCGTATTTTCAAACAATATCAGAACAATTCTCGACTACACCAATGACGTGCTCACCTGTGACATTCACACAAGGGAGAAAAGCACAAAAATGTTGAAGGCTGAAGGAGCAAATGTTTACGGATTATATCAGGTTTTAAACGAACCTGTCGGCGATTCAGGTTTCAATCCGGATTACGGACTTTTAGGTTCCAACAAGGCAACCGAAGAGAAACTGAAACTCTTCCCTAAAACCGGACAGGCCCTGGTTGAAGAGGTTCAAAAAAGACTTGTTGAGCTTACGGGCAAACAGATTGAAGTCATGGTTTACGGTGACGGAGCCTTCAAGGATCCTGTGGGAAAAATCTGGGAACTGGCCGATCCTGTAGTGTCCCCGGCACATACCAGCGGACTTGTAGGATATCCGAATGAAATCAAATTGAAATACGTTTCAGACAACAAATTTGCTGATTTGAAAGGCGATGAGCTTAAAGAAGCGATAAAAGATGAAATCAAAAACAAGGATGAAAACTTGACAGGTCAGATGATTACCGAAGGAACCACTCCAAGAGTGCTTACCGATTTGATCGGTTCACTGTGTGATTTGACAAGCGGTTCCGGAGATAAGGGAACACCGGTCGTGTTTATCCAAGGATACTTTGATAATTTAGCTGATGACTAAATTTCAAAAACAATTATTTTAAAAAAAAGAGATGAGATTAACTCTCATCCACTACAAATTTTTCAATGTCTTCCTGATAGTTGGTTGACAGCTCCGCTAATTTTCCGTCTTTTGCATAACAGAAGACTTTAATGAATCCCGTATCAGATAATTTGCCATCTACACCATTAATGGTTAGGTCATCACCGTCCATATCCTTAAGATAATCATTAGTCACGTTGACCCCATCATAGGTGCAAACCATCAATGTCATGATATGATCACCATTCTCATAGACCTTAGCGTTTGATACGAAACTTACCTTGTGCTCAGAGTTTGTTTCATTAATTATTGCTTCATCCACATCCTCTGTAAAGCCGTCAGGAATGTTGAAGTCAATTCCGTCAATCGTTACGTTTTCATCAGCACTTGCCGCCGAAGCCATTACAATGGCAATTAATGCAAACGATAATGTCAAAATTATTTTCCTATTCATTTTTACACCTCACAGCAGATATTGCCGTTATCCTATACTCTATTTTTTTCAGGATAATATCTTTTCGCAAAAAATCAAAAATTCAGGAAAATTTTCAAAAAAAATAGCTGATAAAAGAAAAAGTTAAACAAAAAAAAATATGTGGAAACTTACTCTAAAAGAGCAAGTTTTAAGCTTTAATATATTTTTTTAAATCGTCAGCCTTATCGGTTTTCTCCCATGGAAGACCTTCTATACCGAAATGGCCGTATTTTGCAGTCTGTTTGTAGGAAGTGTCCCTCAAGCCTAAGGTTTCGATGATTCCGTCCGGAGTCAATCTGAAGTTTTCACGAACTATTTGCTCAAATGTCTTATCGCCAATGTCTGCAGCGGTTCCGAAGGTATCGACCATGACTGAGGTAGGCTCAGCAACACCGATTGCATAAGACAGCTGGATTTCACATTTTGATGCAAGTCCGCTTGCAACGATGTTTTTGGCTATGTATCTTGCCATGTAACATGCGCTTCTGTCAACTTTAGTACAGTCTTTTCCGGAAAATGCGCCTCCACCATGGCGTGCATATCCTCCGTAGGTATCAACGATGATCTTACGTCCGGTCAGACCGGCATCACCGTGAGGGCCTCCGATTTCAAATTTACCGGTAGGGTTGATGTGGACCTTTGTATCTTCTGTCATTAGACCGTCAGGAATCACTGCATTGAATAACTTTTCGCGAATGTCTGAATGGAGCTGTTCCTGATTGTCGGAAACTGTATCGTCATGCTGGGTTGACAGTACTACAGCATCAAGTGAAATAACATTTCCATCCTTATCATAGTTTACTGATACTTGCGCCTTACCATCAGGTCTTAAATATGGGATTTCACCGCTTTCACGAAGTTCTGTCAGTTTATTGGTGAGTTTGCGGGCAAGATCAATCGGATACGGCATCAGTGATTCTGTTTCATCGGTTGCAAAACCGAACATCATACCCTGGTCTCCTGCACCGGTTTCGTCATCTCCCCTGTCAACACCCTGATTGATGTCCTGGGACTGTGCATGGAGCCTGTTTGCAACCTTACAAGTATTTCCGTCAAATTCAAGTTCAGGCTTGTCGTAGCCGATTTCAATGATTGTGTCCCTGATGATCTTTTCAATGTCATCCTTTTTTAAATCGGTATTAGAGGTTATCTCACCGAATACCATACAAAAATCAGTTGTCACACAGGTTTCACAGGCAACGTGAGAAAACTTGTCCCCTGCCATGTACGCATCCAATATGGCGTCAGATATGATGTCTGCAACCTTATCGGGGTGTCCCTGTGTTACGGATTCTGATGTAAATGTCCTATATACTTCACTCATAGTATCACCAAATGTAAATTATCGTGAGAAATAAAATTGCAGACCGCATCTGCAAGAATGTAAATCTTACGACATAATCTTAAAGATTTTAATTATTCATTTATTAATTTATAGTTCATGTTTAAAAAAACTTTTCAAAAATTGAGATGAAAAATAAAACATGCATTTTGAAAGAAAAACATTGTCAGTGAAAGAAAAAGCTTTATCCAAGATTAAAAAATATGCAGAAAATATTTGGGCTCAAACCATTTCCATCAAGCGAAAATAGAATAGTTTATTATATTGTTTAGCAAATAATATATACATTGACAATTTAGTTTAAAAAGTGATGACTATGAAAATCAAGAAGATAATGATTGTTTCAATGTTATTGTTGTCAATAATAATGATTGGTGCTGTCAGCGCATCAGACGACCTCGCTGATGATACCATCAGTTTGGATGAAGACAATAACGACGAAATAAGTATAGAGGAAAGCGAAGATGAAATAAGTGCACAGGACAGTGAAGTTCTAGAAAAGACAAATGAAGAGACATTATCCGCATCAAGAACATATGACATATACGATTTCAACACCCTGCAAACTGCATTGACAAGCGAGGACTATGATCAGGTAACCCTCAACATCAGAGCCGATTTGAAGCTCACAAGCGATACTGAGGTAAGCGAATCAATCGCAAAAGTGACCATAAACGGAAACGGAAAAACCGTTAACGGTGATAACAAATACCAATTCCTATACTTGGAAAGCAGCACATTGGTATTGAACAATCTTAAAATGGTAAACTGTGTAGGCCGTTACGGTGGAGCAATCAATGCTGGAGGAGATTACAACTCAATAACAAACTGTATTTTCTCAAACTGTGAAGCATCATATGACGCTGGAAACATGATTGAAATTTACGGTTATACCGTGTACATGGTAGGTGGAGCAATATTTAATTCAGGAAACAATGGCCAAATATCCAATAACGTGTTCGAAAACAACAAGGCAATAACACGCAGCCAATACCTTAAGCCTTCCAATCAAGAATTAAGAGGCGGAGCCATATACAATCAGGGAGATGATACTACAATCAGCAACAATGTCTTTAAGGGAAATTACGCAAATTATGATAAGATTACATGTAAGGGAGGAGCCATATACAATTATGGAGACAACGTTAAAATGACCGGCAATACCTTCGAAAACAGCAATGCAGATTACGGTGGAGCAATATATAATGAAGGTTACTATTGTACAATCTCCAACAACAAATTCAACTACAATCGTGCAGACACAAGAGGAAGTGCAATACACAATATGGGAAAATATACTACAATCGAATCAAACACATTTAAATTAAACAAAATTAGTGGTACTGAAAACGATGTTATAGTCACCTCCAAAAGCGATACCGCACTTTCCAACAACAAATTCACATCCATAAGTTCCACAAGCAAAGGAACAATAACAAATACTGCAGAAGGCGTAACCATTAAAAACAACGTTTTTGACGACAGACACGACACCACCATAACCGTAAATCAGAATGTCGGATATGGAGATTATATCGTCATCAGCGTTAAAGACGACCAGGGAAATCCTGTAAGCGGCGCTAAAGTTAACGTGAACATTGGAAAATCCAAAACCTATACAACAGATAAAAACGGACAAATCAAAATTTCAACCGATAATTTGAAACTCAAAAAATACGGACTGAAAGCTTCATTTGCCGGTAACGGAGGAAATCTCGGATCTTCAGTCAATGTTAAGGTCTCAGTCAAGAAGGGAACTCCGAAAATTGTTGCCAAAAACAAGAAATTCAAAAAATCCGCTTCCAAGAAATACCAGATTAAAATTACAAGCAAAACCGGAAAGGCAATCAAGAAAATGAAGGTTACCCTTAAAATCAATGGTAAATCCTACAAGGCAACAACCAACAAGAAGGGAAAAGTGACCTTTAACCTTAAAATAAACAAAAAAGGAAAATTCAAAGGAAAAATTAAAACCAAAGGAAACAAACTCTTTAAAAATTCAAGTAAAAAAGTTAAAATAACCGTGAAATAATCGGTTATAATTTTTTTACTCTTTTTTTTCTTTTAACTCAAACCAAATCAATATTTAAATATCATCATATCCAAAGTATATTATAATTAATTCAATTACTGATGATAAAATGGACGATAAAATTAGTATTATCCTACCGATTTTCAATGTCGGAGACCATTTAAGAGGTGGAATAGACTCATTGGTCAACCAGACAATCGGATGCGAAAATTTGGAAATCATAATGGTAAATGACTGCTCCACAGACGGATCAGATAAAATAATCGATGAATACGATGAAAAATATGACTGCTGCAAAGCAATCCATCATGAAAAAAACAGCGGTGCCGCATACACACCAAGAAACACCGGAATTGATGCGTGCACAGGCGATTACATAATGTTTCTTGACCCGGACGACAGATACACACCGGATGCGGTTGAAACACTCTACAATGCAGTGTCCTCAAACGATGCCCAGATGGCGTTCGGCCGTTTTCGAAGAATTTTCGAGTATGGAGGAAAGGTTCAGAAATCCTATTCCCCTTATATGGACGATCTTGAAAACCATTATCCGGATGAGACATTTGAAACCGAAAACTTCATAAAGGTTCCGGATTTTCTCTGGGACAATGTGGTTGAAAGGCTACTTTACGGAAAGACAATGGAGGTTACCTATCCGAGGGACAGTCCATTGGACACCATAAAGGTCGACAATATCGAGCAGGAACCTGACATGCTCAAGATGCACCCTTCAATATGGAGCAAAATCTACAGAAGGGATCTTATCATTGACAACGATATCCGCTTCCAGCCATTCGTTTCAGGTGACGATTTGGCATTCTACATTGAAACCCTCATAAATGCGGAAGGAATCGTATTTTTAAACAATTTCATGTGCTATGATTACTATATCAGGGACCTGCCGGATGACAAGTCAATTACAAACAACGTCAATGTCCGCCTGCTTGACGAACTTATGGAATCATACATCTACAGCAGGAAATGCACAGAAGGCTTTTCAAAAGAGGTGCAAAATGCAACCGTTAACCCTCACCTTCTACACTGGACATACACATGGAAAAACTCGCCGTTTACAAAAGAGGAAAACAAATTGCTTTTAAGCAAGGTCAATAAGCTTAAAAAGATTCATCAGACTGATATAAAAACAAAATGGCTTCTCTCTTCAATCACAACCGCTATAGAAACCAAGATTGCAACATCAAAGCAATGACTTGTCATTGAGATATTCCGCAATCTCATCGAGACTGTCAAATACAAGGGCTCCGTTGGATTCAACCATTCTGGAGACTGCATCAAAGGCCTTAATCTGGTCTTCATCCCAGCTTAAACCGCCATCGGAGTCAAGAACGCAGAATATTGTTTTCTCAGGAGTCTTGTTTGAGGCATCCACCACCTCGGCAACCGAAAAGACGCACTTCATAAGGGGAGTGAGGACAAACAGTAAAAAATCAGAACTTTCCTTTTCCCTTTCTTCAATGAGCTGTGCGTTTTCATCCCAATCGTCAACCACAGGGTTGAAGTAATCGATTTTCAATTTCGCAATCAGCTCATCTCTCCACCGTGACCCGTTAATTGTTCCGCCTAAAAACACTTTCATGATTAACTGTTTGTCTTTAACAGTTAAAATAGTAACTGAAAAAATATTAATAATCGCAAAACAAAATATTTATTAAGGAGAATGAAATTATGGAATATGATTATCTTATTGTCGGATCCGGACTTTTCGGCTCCATACTGGCTTATGAAATGACAAAGAAAGGCAAAAAATGCATTGTAATTGAAAAGCGTGACCACATCGGAGGTAACGTATACACTGAAAACACTGAAAACATTAACGTTCACAAATACGGCGCACACATCTTCCACACAAACAACAGGGAAGTCTGGGACTACATCAACCAGTTTGCAGACTTCAACCGCTACACAAACTCACCTGTGGCCAACTACAAGGGAGAACTCTATAATCTGCCCTTCAACATGAACACATTCTATCAGATGTGGGGCGTGAAGACCCCTGCTGAGGCAAAAGCCAAAATCGAAGAGCAAAAGGATGAATTCAAAATAGAAAACCCACAAAACCTTGAGGAACAGGCAATATCCCTTATCGGAAAGGACATCTATGAAAAGCTCGTCAAGGGATATACCGAAAAGCAATGGGGAAGAAAATGCGAAGAGCTTCCTGCATTCATCATCAAGAGACTGCCTGTAAGGTACACATTCGACAACAACTACTTCAACGACCTCTATCAGGGAATCCCAATCGGAGGATATACCAAAATCATTGAAAAGATGCTTGACGGTATTGAAGTAAAACTTAACACAGACTTCTTCGACGATAAGGAAAAATGGACCAGCATTGCTGATAAGATCATATTTACAGGAATGATAGACCAGTACTTCGACTACTGCTACGGCGAACTTGAATACAGGGGACTTGACTTTGAGTTTGAAACCCTTGATATGGAAAACTACCAGGGAAATGCCGTAATCAACTATACCGATGCGGAAACCCCATACACACGTATAATCGAGCACAAGCACTTCGAAAGCAGCGAATCTGCGAAAACAATAATTACACGTGAGTATCCTAAAACCTGGTCAAAAGGCGAAGAAGCCTACTATCCTATGAATGACGAGAAAAACTCCGAACTGTTTAAAAGATATCAGGAACTTGCCGATAAGGAAGGAAACGTCATCTTTGGAGGAAGGCTTGGAATGTATCAGTACTTCGATATGTGGCAGGTCATAGACGAAGCATTAAAATTAGTCAATGAACTGAAATAACCTAAAAACCGACCATCACAAAAAACCATCATCACTCTTAAAAGCCCATATATTACACCATAACATCAATGTTGCATTTACAATAGTTACAAATTGAAATAAATATTGATATGAACATAAAATACATTTTAAAGAAGTTTAGATAGATTTATATATTAAATTAACCAAAGTAATAACCAACTGAAGAAACTGAGGTCATTACTACGAAATATACTAAAAACAGCTTAAATGAAGTAATTTTTCATCTTAAATTTTCTCCATTATCAAAAATATATTCCAACAAAAAAGAAGCAGTTTCAGAATTTCAAAAACATGTGAAAAAAGAATTTCCGGAAATTAGCTTTGAAAAAAAGAAAAAAATCAAATACAATATCGACAATAATGGCAAACTTGAAGAGTTCGAAAGCAATGAAGACTACCTTACATGGATTTTTAGAAACAACAAAAAGGAAATACAATTGAATGGAAAGGAAATTATATTGATTCATGACGGTGAAATATACAGCAGTTTTGAGAGTTATATGAAAGATGTTGACCTCATCATTAAAGGATTGGAGAAATACGGCCTTGAAAGTGTCAATTCAATTGGACTCAGATACATCAATCAAATCAAAATTGATGATGAAACAAAGATTAATCAATACTTCAACCAAATCTTCATTTAAGCACAGAAGAATTCAAAAAAGAAGAATTCGTGGAATCAATAACAAAAACAGACCTTGTAATTGATGAATATGATTTAATATTTAAATATGGTCGTTTTAATCCCGATTATCCTAACCGAACC
>JAUNXD010000238.1 GCA_030539985.1 Methanobrevibacter sp. | reverse complement strand
ATTGGCAGGAACCGTTGACAAACACATTTCAGGATCAAGAGTATATAACTTACCTGCAATGGCCAAGGAATTCGAAAGATCAATCTTTAAAGAATTGAACTACATGGAAGAGGTTAAAAATATCAATAAGATAACCAATAACTTTAAAGAGGTTGAGTATATTAAAATTCCTGAGGTCTATCCGCAATACTGTTCCTCCAAGCTAATAACCATGGAACTCATTGACGGATATGAACTGCCTGAATTATATGACACAGAAGTTGAAGGCATCAACAATGCAGAAATCGCACAATACGGATGCCAATCATATTTAAAACAGGTACTGATTGACGGATTTTTCCATGCAGACCCACACCCCGGAAATCTATTTGTAACCCGTGACAATAAACTTTGCTACATTGATTTCGGAATGATGGGGGTGGTCAACGACACATTCCGTTCAAACTTCGCTCAACTGGTCTTGCTTCTGTTGGACGGAAATTCACATCATTTAATCAATCAGTTACTGTACATGAATATTATCACTCCGGAACAGAACACCGAAGAGTTCAGGGAAGATGTTGACGACCTATTGAATTCATACATCGGTGTTGACATGGATCAGATGGATGGAATATTCGACGATTTGATGAATGTAATGATTAACCACAATATCGTTCTTCCAAGGGAGTTCGTAATGATTGGAAGAGGAATCATACTCATTGAAGAAGCAGGTGACAAATTAGACCCTCACTTCAATCTCACCGGAGAGCTTGAAACATTCGCCAAAGACATGATCAAATCAAAATTCGAACCTGGAAACCTTGTCGGTGGCGGATTTAACTATATTGTAGAGATTGAGCATTTGTTAAAAGATTTGCCTGACAGACTTAACAGTACCCTGGATAAAGTCGAAAAAGGTGAATTGGAATTGAATATGAACCATACAGGTTTGGATGATTTGAAAAATCAGTTATCCATATCATTGATTGTAGCTGCATTGCTTGTAGGTTCATCTATCGCAATCCTGGCAGATAAAGGTCCGAAAGTCTGGGACATTTCTGCAATCGGATTTATAGGATTCGTATTAAGTGCAGTTATCGGAGTATATTTAATTTTTAAATATCTCAGAAGTTAAATCTTCAAATCCCTATTAAATGGAGAATCATATTTATTATTAATTATTAAAAAAAGGAGGAAAAAAATGAAAATTAATAAAAGTTTATTTTTAGTTTTCATGGTTTTAATTTCATTGTGCCTCATCAGTGCGGTAAGTGCTGCGGATAACGCAACAGACGTAATTGAAGTCGCTGACGTAGATGAAGTTCAAGCCATAGAGAATGTTGATGAAAGTATTGCTGTTGAAAATGATATTGTATTAGAAAGTGCAGAAGTTGCGGATGAACCAACTTTGTCTGTTGATGAAAGTGCCTCTGATTCCAGTTTAGGTGCTAACTTTACCTTTGGAGGTAAAGGAAGCAATGGTACCAAGTTTGATTTTTCAAACATTACATTTGATTTCGGTAACGGTACCAAAATTGATTTAGGAAGCCTATTGAACGGAACTACCATAAGCTTTGGAAATGGTACCAGTTTCAATATAACTGACTTATTGAACAGTAACATGACTTTCGGTAACGGAACAAGTTTCAATTTAACCCAGATAATGAACATGACCGGTAATGGAACCGGATCATTTGACATATCTGCAATTTTAGATATGATTGGAGGAAAAACTTCAAAAATTACTTTTAACGCTACCGACATTACTCAGGTTTATTCCGGAAAAACTACCTTTAAAATAAAAGTTCTTGACGGTGATAAACCAGTAGCGCAACAAACTATCGTATTTACGGTAGATAATACTGATTATGTTGGAAGGACTGATGAAAACGGTGTTGCAACCATCTCACTGGATTTGGCAGCAGGTACACATTACATCTACACCGAATACAATAATGTGATTGCAAAAAATAAAATTGTCATCACAAAAGCAGCTTCCAAAATAACCGCTAAAAAGAAAACCTTCAAATCAAAAACCAAAACTAAAAAATATTACATTACCTTAAAAGACAGTAATGGTAATGCTATTAAAAATGTTAAAGTTACCTTAAAAATAAAAGGTAAAACTTATACTGCTACAACCAATTCCAAAGGTAAAGCTACATTTAAAATTAAAAAATTAACTAAAAAAGGTAAATATTCCTCAAAAATCAAATTTGCAGGAAACGGTTATTACAAAGCATCCAGTGCAAGTATAAAAATTACTGTTAAATAAACCTTAGTTAATTTATAGGGGGTTTCAAAAACTCCCAACTTCTTATTTTTTTAGACAATTTTCTTGTATTCCTATAGATATGGCTCTTTTCCAACATTAACGATTGGGCATGCCATCAAAACTAACTTTAAAAAACATCACTAAAAAAAAAAATAAAAAATAACTTAATTAAGCTATTATAAAGTCGCCAATGACATCTTTGTCATTAGATGCTATCAGAACTATGGAATTATCTTTTGTATATGCAAAAATATAGTCATTATCTTCAAATTCCATAAACCCTCCTACATCATTAATAGTAGTTTCATTGGCAAAACTACTTAAAAAATCATCTCCACCTGCACCTGAAGAATTATAGTTATAAACAAATATTCCAACATCAGTATTGTCTTTTGAATAGACTTTTCCGTCAAAGTCATATCCCTCATCAATAAATCCTTCAATTATATTG
>JAUNXD010000038.1 GCA_030539985.1 Methanobrevibacter sp. | reverse complement strand
ATACTGCTGCCAGAGAGTTACTTGATAATGGTTTGGATGTAAATTTGGTTATTAGAAGTGGGGAACAAATCAAAGATATGCCGGAAGATGAATTATATGCGTTAATGGATAATTCAGATGCATTCATTGGCGAGTGGATTAGTACTGATGTGGATGCTGTTTTGACAAGTCTCATCGGAAATTATCCTGCTTTAGCGCAAAAAGACATATTTTTAATTCTCGAACCTCCTTCCGGAAAATTAACTTCAACATCAACTTCCATTGAACTACTGAAGAAAAATGTTATTAATGGGGTAAAGATATTTGATGGATTTACCAATGAGGAAATAGTCACATACTTTACACTCACTAAAAGGGGAACTGCATTTGAAGACATTATTGAATTTTTTGAAACCGACTTTGGAAGCAGATTCAACTCCATATTTAATAACATCGTATTATATAAGGATATTAACAATAAGGATAACCTTAAAGGACAAATCCTTTATATATTAAATAATCTTGGATTGGATTTGGAGTATCAAGAACCAACTAGTGACGGAACAAGATTATATGGTATTTACAGGGACAAATGGTATTCATTGGAGGATTATAAGGCAGAATTCTTTGACAGTTCAAAAACCCGTATTGCATGTGTTTTGGAAAGTACAATGTATGTAAATTCAAATGCACTGCAGCCATGTTATGAAATTGTAGAGCAATTGGAATCTAAAGGATTCAATGTAATTCCGGTATTTGCAGCT
Organism: Methanobrevibacter sp.; assembly: GCA_030539985.1. Taxonomy (GTDB): domain Archaea; phylum Methanobacteriota; class Methanobacteria; order Methanobacteriales; family Methanobacteriaceae; genus Methanocatella. The sequence goes on along the minus strand of JAUNXD010000038.1, from coordinate 9,954 downwards.
GGTGCTACTAAAGAGCAACTTATGGTAATGGTTGAAACTTTCACAACAGCACCAACTTATCAGGAATTTTTAGCAGATCCTTCAAAATATGATGTAAATCTCGATGCAATTGTATCTATGGTTGCATATGGTGTTGGTGGTGAAACATTTGCAAACACTACAGATTTCTTTGAGGAAGCAGGAGTTCCAGTATTCAGAGCAGTTCATTCTGATTATGTATCAAATGCTCAGTGGGAGTTAAGTTCAACAGGTTTGACAACCACTATGAGTGATAAATGGTGGCATGTATCAATTGCTGAAGCTCAGGGTATTATTGATGCCACCTTCATTGGTGGGGCTGCTAAAACATTATCTCAAAAAACCGGTGCTCTAATCACCGGTTATTCACCTCATCATGAAAATATCAATTTATTGACCGATAGAATTTCCTCATGGGTAGATTTACGTTATACATTAAATGACGATAAAGTTTTATCCATTATTTACTATAACTATCCTCCTGGAAAACAGAACATCGGTTCCAGTTACCTGGACTCAATAACAAGTATCTATAATATGCTTTACACTTTAAAAGAAGCGGGTTATAATGTCGGTGAATTGCCTAAAAATGTATCTGAACTTGAAAATGAGATGATTAGATGCGGTATTAATGTAGCTAATTGGGCTCCGGGCGAGCTTCAGAAATTAGCTGACCAACCCGGCATCACATTATTGCCGGTTGACGAATATGTGAACTGGTATAATACTTTAGATGATATTGTAAAAATACAGGTTTCAGAAGGTCCTGTTGCATATATTGCAGAGTTAACAAAAAGAGCGGTTGAGCTTCAATATACTGTAACAATTGGCGATACAATTGATGATTGGTATAATCAGATAGCGGCACTGCTTCCTGAAAACAACACTGTCAAGGCAACAGAAGTTTTAAAAAATATTGTAGCAAGTTTAAAACAATATGCATCAACTGGTTCATACAGTGACTATCAAATATTCGAACAGTATTATGCAGAGTTCAAATCCCTTAATATATCAGGTTTAAACGGATGGGGTGAAGCCCCAGGCAATATCATGATGGTAAACCGTAATGGAACTGATTACTTTGTAATTCCAGGTTTAACATTCGGTAACATATTTGTTGCTCCTGAACCTCAAAGGGGATGGGAATCAGATGTTGAAAACCTTTATCACTGTACTGCTGTTGCACCGACTCATCAGTATCTTGCCGCTTACTATTATATGCAAAGCCGATATTCAAATGCAATGATATTTGTAGGAAGACACGGAACACATGAATGGCTGCCTGGAAAAGAGATTCTTTTATCTTACAATGATTACGGATCTATAGTGGTAGGAGATGTTCCTCAGCTATATTTCTACATTACTGATGGTTTAGGCGAAGCAATTCAGGCTAAAAGAAGAGGATTCGCTGTTATGATTTCACATTTGACCTCTCCAATGGCATACACTCAATTATATGGTAATTTGACAGTTTCTGCAAAAATCATTGAAGAATATGAGAATACCTTTAATGAAACTGTCAAAAAAGCATTGGCAGATGAATTGAGAGCAATTGTAATTGACAATTTGTATTACGGTAGTTTTGGCCTATCAGAAAATGAGACCAAGGCGCTTAGTGATGCTGATTTGGTCAGTTACACAAACACATTCCTTAAGGAAATGCAAAATACTTTGTACCCATTGGGTCTTCATGCAATCGGTGAGATGTGGAACGAGAAGGATGTTGCAAATACGGTATCCGCAATGATATCCCATGATTTTGACCTGCCTGAAAATAAGGGAACTACAAATCTTTATAAAGTATTGTCAAATCACTACTATTCAAAGGATTATGATGATCTAACCGCATTTGAAAGGGAATTTATCCTTAATAAATCATATGACATTTGTAAGGCTTTAATATATTGGGATGCAGATACAGTTTACAACACTTTAAATATAGTTGATAATAATTTATTGGAATGCCTAAATCAGGCTAAAAAATACATCAATTTGATTAATGAAAGTATTGCCAATGAATTAAACTCAATGCTTAAGGGATTGGAAGGTAAATACATACCTATTGGTTATGGTGGAGACTTGATTGCAACACCAGGAATATTGCCAACAGGTTATAATATGTTCCAGGATCAGTCTGCCGAACTTCCAACAACAGATGCCTATGAATATGCAAAGACTCTTGCACTCTTGACACTAGCGGACCTTGATGATGAAACAGAAAAAATCATAATGGGTATTTGGTGTGTAGAAACTGCAAGAGACGATGGTGCATTGGTATCCACTGTATTATATTTGCTTGGTATGCAGGTAAAATGGCACGCTTCAGCATCTGCAGGTGTAGATGATGAAGGATATGTCACCGGTATGAAAACAGAAGCATATCCAGGAGTTGTTCCTCTTGATGAGTTGGTAAGACCTGAAGGATGGGCTAAAAAAAGAATTGATGTTTCAGTCATTACAAGTGGTTTATTCAGGGACTTATACTCATCTCAAGCAGTTCTCATGGATAATGCATTTAGAATGACATTGGCCTGTTCATATAATACTATTAAGAATAACAGGACTCTTATTAAAACAAAAGAGGGAGCTAAACTATTGGAAGCTCTTGAATTTGTAATGGAAGGAATTAACTATCAGGGAATAGGTTCTGAATCTTTAGAAGATAATTATGTTGCTAAACATTGGGTCGAAGACTGTTTATACTATTTAAGTATAGGCTATAATGCCACTTATGCTGGTGAATGTGCAATTACAAGAATATTTGCACCTCCAAATGGGGATTACGGTGCAGGTATATCAAAACTCGTTCAAATGTCTTGGACTTGGAATGATACATCTGAACTTGCTGATTTCTATCTTGGAAGGATGGGAAATATGTACTCCAAAAACTATTGGGGAGATACAAATCCTATAGTGTTCTTTAGAGCATTATCCAATGCAGATACAATTGTAGCAAGTCGTAATACCAACCAGTATGGAGTTTTAGACAATGATGACTTCTTTGATTACTGGGGAGGTCTTTCAATGACTGTCGAACAGATTTCAGGAAAAACTCCAAAAATGAATATTTTGATGTATGCAGATAAAGCTCATCCATATGTTAAATCTCTTGAAGAAGTAATGAATGCGGAAATTACAGCAAGGTATGATAATCCTGAATGGATTAAAGGTATGATGAATGAAGGTTACAGCGGTGCCAGATATATTTCAAACAAATTTGTCACCAACTTGTTCGGTTGGCAGGTTACCCGTCCTTCAGCAGTATCTGATGAATTGTGGAAAAAAGTATATGATACCTACTATGGAGACAAATATGGAATAGGCGTTAACGAATGGTTAAAATCAGGCAACAATGCGTATTCATTAATATCCATGTCCGGAACAATGCTTACAGCAATTAAGGAAGGCTATTGGAATGCAGATGATGCAACAATAAGGGATATTGCAAATACATGGGCACAGGCAACCGTACAAAACGGTGTTGCATGCTGTGACTGCAGTTGTGGTAATGTGGCAATGATGCAATGGGCAATAACATATGTTAATGCAGACATTCTTGCAAAATTACTGCCAAAACTCTACGAGGCAACCCAAAACCCGGTATTTCAAACTAATGCTTCAGTTGAACCTTCACAAAGTGATGCTGACGCTTCAACTCCAAATCCTCAAAAGGGATCAGATGCAACATCTACCGTTGAGACAAACTCATCTTCCACATCAAGCACCAAACAATCCTCAACTGGAAGTACTTCTTCCGGTAATGGAGTAGGTGTAGACGGAAGCCAGCCTAGTACCGGCATGTCTCAAGGCACAAACGGCGCAGGAGAAAGTGCAGCATCACAGGATGGTAAAAAAGCAGCTGAAATCAATCCGGTTGTTACAAAATCATCATCTGACACCGGTTTATCAATCCTTGCAGTGCTTGCAGTCATTGGACTGGTAATTATCATAGGATTAGGTTACATTAGAAATAAAGACGAGGAAAAGGAGGAAGTCGTAGACTTCGACTATAATTACAATTTTAATGAATAAAGGTTTTTTATAAACCTTTTTTATTATTTTTTTAAGTTTAAATAAAATATTTTCGAGGAAGTGTTTTATTTAAGTTTAAAATTATTAATAGGTGAAAATTATGGATGTTATTTCAACATTATGGCAATTAGGAATATTGGCGGCGGTTTTGATATTCGGAATAAAACTTGGCCTTGCAACAGGATTAGCCAATTTTTCCAAAAAGTATTTGCTTGGTGTATCAATTGGTTATGGTGGAGGAGTCCTAATACTGTGTTGGATTGCCTCATTTTTTACTCAGGAAATTACAAACTGGATTTATGCTTATAACTTTGAATTTTTCCTTATTATGGCAGCAATCATGATTGTAGCAGGAATATTTACAATAAGGGAATACAAAGTTTATGAAAGAAATACTGCAGCAGCAACTGCAATGGCAGTTATTGCACCATGTCCATGCTGTTTTGGATCAATTTTAGTTAGTGTACTATTGGTTGCACCGACAATAGGTTTAGGTGCGGTGAACTTGAGCGTATATGTTGCACTTGCACTTGTGGCAACAATAGTAATTACATATTTCCTGTCAAAATCATTTGTTAAAGTATTTTTAGACAAGCCATATCCAATCATATTAGGCAATTTCATGTTTTTTTTAGGACTTTATTATTTAATATCAGCACTATTCCTGCCATACATTACTGATATTTTAATAAATACAATGAATCCAATTACAATTGCGTCAACTGATAATTTGGCGATATTTGTAATATTATTGGTTATAGTTATTGTGGTTGGAATGTTAATATCAAGAAAAAGGAGTCATTTATCATAGGTGAATAACATGGTTACAACAGTTCCGGGAAGTGAATTTTTAACATCAGCACTGAATGCAATCTCACAGGGTTTACAAATTCCTGTAGTTATCTTTTTATTATTATTTGCACTAGTTGCAATATTGATGCTTGGAGGCCTCATATCGGAGTATACTTCACGAATGAAAGTATCAGTGGATGTAATTGAAAAGCTGGTTTTCAATATCAATAACGCTCCATCAATAGATGATGTGAAAAAAATTGTTGAAGGCGCAAAAATTCCAAAATCACAGAAATTAATCTTAATGAAAGTAATAAGGGCACAATCTCTTACAAAAGAATCAAGAGAAGCGCTTGCACGTAAATTAATAGAATCAGAAGAAAACGGATTTACCAAATCCCTTGGAAGAACAGATGTTATTACACGTATTGGGCCTACATTGGGTTTAATGGGTACCTTGATTCCGATGGGACCCGGCCTTGCAGCATTGGGAGCAGGAGACATTAACACATTGGCAAATTCGATTATTGTGGCTTTTGATACAACTGTAGTGGGTATCGGATCCGGTGCCGTAGCATATGTTGTTGCTAAAATCAGACGCAGATGGTATGAGGAATACTTATCCAACTTGGATACTTTAGTGGATTGCGTTTTAGACAAATTAAATCAAGGGTGATTTGATGGTAAGGCAAAAAGGTAAGAAACGTTTCACTGAAAGTGAAGAAGACCCTATGGCAGGGACATCTAACCTTGTTGATGCAATGCTTGTAATTGCAGTTGGCCTATTGATTTTTGTAGTAATCAGCTGGAATATGCAGAGTGTGGTTTTCCAGGAAAATCAGGACCAGCCCATTCAGGAGGCACAACAGACTACTGAAGTTACAGAAGGCCATCAACTCAATGAAACTCCAGATACTTCCAACAGTTCAGGTCAGGGTTATATGGAAATGGGAAAAGTATATAAAGACCCTTCAACGGGCAAGCTCATCATGGTCGAAGGTTGAGTGCGACTGGATAGGGTTTTTCTCCATTTAAATCACTGAAATTCTAATTCCAATCCCAAGGCAACAAAATCTTTTATCAAATCGACTAAAAATCAAATCAAATAGAGATTAACCTCTCTATTTTAATTTCTTTTTTTCTCAAAAATTATTTTAATCAATTAATATAAATTATTTTTCATGAAAGTCTTTGGAATATGTGCAAGCCCAAGAATGAGCACAACTCATTATGTATTGACCCGGGCTTTGGAGAAACTAGATTGTGAAACAAAAATGTTTTCCTGTCAGGGCAAGGATATCAAGCATTGCATGCATTGTGACTACTGTTTGGAGAATAAGAAATGCATCATTCAGGATGACATGGTCGAAATATATGAAAATCTTCTGGAAGCTGATGGCATTATTTTGGCAACTCCGGTCCACTCTGGATCTGTCAACTCATATTTATCTGCTATCATGGACCGCACAAGGGCTCTTGAGGCTGTTGACTACAACATATTGAGGGGTAAAATAGGAATGAGCATTGCCGTCGGTGGCGACCGTACCGGAGGCCAGGACTTTGCGCATCTTTCAAACATTACATATTTCATGATTCATGGCATAATACCTGTCAGCGGCGGACCATTCGGTTCAAATCTTGGAGCGTCATTCTGGTCACAGGATTCAGCTGAAGAAATAAGAAAGGACGAATACGGCATGGAGTCGCTTGAGAGAACGCTTCATGAATTTGAAAATTTCCTTAATAAATACATTTAAATATTATCATCAATTAAAAATACATTAAAAAAACTTTTTTTTAAGGTTATATTTATGGCAAACAAGTTGATAAGGGGCAGTCTGATAATTCTTATAGGCAACATTATCTTCCGTCTGGGCGGTTATGTCTATCGTTTTTTAATGGCGATACTTTTAGGGCCTACCGCTTACGGTATTTTGGGAATTACGCTGCCGTTTCAGGGAATATTCCAGACCCTGTCTGCGGGAGGACTTCCTCCGGCCATAGCCAAGTACGTTGCCGAATATGAGGCGGTCGATGAGCATGACATGGCAAGGCAGACCATCTACACGGCCCTTAAAATCATGGTCTTTCTGGGACTGTTCTTTGGAGTGCTGATGATATTTGTCGTTGCACCTTATCTTGCATACAGTTATCTCGGAAAGCCTCAGGCACTGATACCTCTTCAGATTGTCGGTTTAATCACTCCGTTCAGCGTTATCGTAGGAGCATTTAGAGGGGCGTTTCAGGGAGTATACAAGATGGAATATATCGTGTATACCCGTGCGGTCGAGCAGCTGGGTATGATTTTGTGCGCTACCGCATTCGTTCTAATCGGTCTTTCAACTGTTGGGGCGTTATGGGGTACCGTTCTTGGTTATTCCCTATCCGTTGTTGCTGCATTATATATCTTCAGGGTGCATATGCCGAAATACATTCCAAAGCCTAGCGATAACTTTGTATTCTCAAGAAGAGATCAGCTGAGTCTGGCAGCAACGCTGGTTAAGTTCTCAATACCTGTAATCATCACGGCCATTGCTGAGATGCTAATCTATAACATCTGCACAATCGTTATGGGAAGGTTTTTGACCTTCAATGATATCGGATTTTTTGCAGCTGCTGACCCGATTGCGCGTTTGCCTTTAATCATTTCAATTTCAATTGCAACAACAATCCTTCCGGCTTCATCAGAGGCATTCAAGCTCAAGGATACTGCGTCTTTACAGAAATACGTTTCGGAAGCTTATAAATTCTCACTTTTATTCGTTGTTCCGATGTGTGTTGGCCTCGCATTGTTTGCGTCCCCTACATTGAGGGTTTTATACTTCAAAAATCCGGCTTATGTTGCAGGGGCATCAGCATTGGCGATACTGTCAATCGGTATGACTTTCTATTCAATATTTGCAATATCAACCAGTATCATTCAGGGAATAGGAAATCCTAGAATTCCGATGTACATTCTTGTTGGCGGAGCTGTCGTTACAGGACTTCTCAATTGGATTATGGTTCCGACCATGGGCATTGCCGGTGGGGCTCTGGCTACAAGCATCGCATGTCTTTTGATGATGATTCCGTGCGTCTATTTCGTGTTCAGGCTGACAAAAACAAAATCCCCTACCTCGTCGATTGTAAAAATCATTGTGGCATCGCTGATAATGGGTGTTTTTGCATATTTCATTCCTAAGAACACATTATGGCTTTTCCCTGGAATCTTTGCCTGCATAATCGTTTATTTCTTTGCGCTTATACTTGTCAGGTTCTTCCAGAAGGACGATATTGAAAGCCTAAGGCATCTTACATCAAGATTCGGTCCGGTGGCAAAAGTTGCAGACAGGCTCCTGAACTTTGTGGAAAGACTTGAATTCAGACGGTAGTCATCTTCGATATGAAATTTTTTTTGAAATTATTTTCGTATGTGATTAATTTAATTCAAATAGAAAACATATTTAAGTATAATTAACAAATATATTAACATTATAATTCGGGGGATTTATAAATGACTGATGTGAGTGCAGGTGTAGAATATAAAATAAATGTCGACGGCAACTCTTTCTTACTTGACAATAAAAAATACAGATTATTAGTGTCAATTTTGGAAACCGGTTCTCTTACAGCTGCTGCTAAAGAGATACAGGTTTCATACAGGACTGCATTGAATTATATCGATAAGATTGAGTCCACACTTGATGTTAAGGTTGTAAGTACAACCAAAGGCGGAAAAGGTGGTGGAGGAGGAACCTCCCTGACCGAAGAGGGTTATTCAATTTTAAAGGAATGCAAAAAGATCAATGCAATCATGGAGCTTCACAAGGATGTAAATGAGATTGAAGCAGAGATTGTTGATATCAATGACGCTAAGGGTGTAATGACCATTAAGAATGAGGATTTTGAAATCAACGCTCCATTAAACAGGAATTACAAAATAGGTGATGACATTCTGGCATTGATTAGCTATGACAATATATTCCTGATGCTGGAGCCTCAGACTTCAAGTATCCGTAATATCCTGAAAGGCCAAATTGTCGAGATGAGACTTGAAGGCGAAATCATTCGTGTTAAAATCAATGTCGGCGGAGTTGTCTTATGCTGTGACATTACAGTGTCAGCAGAGAAGGAATTGAACCTAAACATTGGTAAGGAAGTTTATATTGGATTTAAGGCAATGTCTGTTGCTACTTTAAAGTTATAAGTGATTATTATGCCATTGCAGATTTTAGTTGATGAGGAAAAGTGCATCGGATGCGGAAAGTGTGCCGAGATTTGTCCCAAAGCAGCTAAAATTTGGAAAGTTGGTAGCGTTGCACGTATATTGGATTTAAGATATTGTCATGTCTGTACACTATGTGCCATGGAATGCCCTACAGACTGCATTAAAATTATACGTCCGGGCGAAGATGCCTAAATTATTGAAGCTAAAATTAATTATTTTGTAGGTAAAATCATGACTAGAATTTCAAATGTTTCAAGGAAAACATCAGAGACCGATATAGAAATTAGGATGAATTTGGATGGTGAAGGAAAATACGACATCCAGACAGGAGTCAACTTTTTCAACCACATGCTCGAATCATTTTCAAAGCACTCAATGATTGATTTGGATGTAAAGGCAGTCGGAGACATTGAAATCGATGACCACCACACCATCGAAGATGTCGGAATACTTCTGGGCGAAGCGTTCCTTGAGGCAATTGGAGACAAAAAAGGCATAAAAAGAATGGCACATGCAATCGTGCCGATGGATGAGTCTGTTGCAACTGTCGCAGTTGACATAAGCGGCAGAAGCTACTGCAACATGAAATTGGATTTTAAAAATGAAAAAATAGGAGACATGACCTCTGATATCGTAATTCATTTCTTTGAATCATTTGTGGCATCTGCAAAATTGAATATCTACGGTATTGTTGAAGGTGTAAATGACCACCACAAGGCTGAGGCAATCTTCAAAGCATTTGCAAAATCCTTAAAAGAGGCCATTAAAATCGAGCATGATCAGATTCCTTCAACAAAAGGTACATTATAGCTACAATTGGCTATCTTTTTTATATTTTTTTTTAAAATTGGGCTCTGTCTAAAATTGTCATGATAACATATGCTCTATTTCATCATCAATAAATT
>JAUNXD010000037.1:5186-10707 GCA_030539985.1 Methanobrevibacter sp. | reverse complement strand
CCATCAACTTCAATTACAATATTAACATCATCATCCAAAGACTCAATATCAATGCCCAATTCATCCAAATCTATTTCCAGCTCACCATCCTCAACGGCTTCTGGAGGTACGACAATGATGATTTCATCTCCGGAGTTAATATCTATTTTTGGATTTTTCAATTTATCATCTCCATGAATAATATAACTATTAAATTAAGTTATATTTAAAGATTGATTAAAAAGGGATAGTAACTAGATGTTACTATCAATTTCATATTTAATGTCTGGAATTCCGAACCTGTTTCTGCAGGTTGTTGAATAGATTTTCAAATCTTCAATGCTCATTGTAAATGAAAGAAAGATTTCATTGCAGACAATGTCAATTCTGACGTTTGAGCTTTCCAAAACAGATTTTGAAGTGTTAAAAACTTTAGATGCATTCGGAACAAATACGGAAGCAGGCAAGTTGCAATTGTTAACTGCCAAATATATTCCATCTGAAATTCCATAATCTGCACAATATCCATTTTCACCATCCACTTTACCTACAAAGGTATCGTTTATTTCATCATAACTTGAGATCAATCTTTTTTCCATTTTATCAAACCTCACATATTACTATTGAACACATAACATATAATAAAAGTCCAAGAGCGTCTGAAAACTATTAAATGGAATTTTTGAGGCCAATATTACGACCTCAAGGCAATAAAATTGTTGCGGGTTCGTAAAATTGTTTTAGAAAAATATTATAACTAAAAGACATATATTAAACTTCAGGTGTCGAAATGGTTCAGGAAACAAAAGAACAACTGGAACTTGAAGCCGAAATCAAACAGCAGGCTCAAAAATTCTTGAAATACCTTAATTCCACTTTACCTGAAAGCATGGAATTGGAATACGAAGGGTTCTACAGAAGAGGATTTTTCGTAAGCAAAAAAAGATATGCCGTCATTGAAGATGGAGAAATCATTGCGAAAGGACTGGAATTAGTAAGAAGAGACTGGGCACCTATCGTGAAAAAAACTCAAGAATCTGTTTTGATGGCCATTTTAAAGGAAGGAGATTCGGATAAGGCAATTAAAGAAGTTAAAAAAGTATTGAAAAGAATTAAAAAAGGTGATGTTGATAAAAAAGAACTCATCATCCACACCCAAATAACTAAACCATTAAACCAGTACAAACAGGTTGGACCCCACGTCGTTGCGGCCCAACGAATTGAAGAGCATGGAATCAAGGTTTCACGCGGAACCATCATACAATACATTATTGTAAAGGGAAAAGGTTCAATCAGCCAAAGAGCAGTTCCTTACGATTATTGCGAAGGCTATGACTACGATAAAGATTACTACATCAACAATCAACTGATTCCTGCCGTTGAAAGAATCATGTATTCCTTCGGATATTCAAAAAAGGACTTGCAGGACATGGCAGCCGGAGAAGTTCAACAAAGTTTGGATGCCTTTTTCTAAAAAAATTTAAATATTTTTAAAATTAAAATTAAAACCATATGATTAAAAATGATGATGACCGTGTTGTTTTTTTCGATGTAGATGGCACTCTGCTTGACACATCCGACTTTGCTGAAACCGCACGTAAAGCAGCTATAGGATTGATGGTTGATAATGGACTACCACTTGATAAAGATGAAGCTTATGGTGTTTTAAAGACAATTATCCGTGAAAAAGGATCAAATTATGGAAAACACTTTAACGTATTGACTCAAGTTGTTCTAGGCCATGAAGACCCAATGTTGGTGGCACTTGGTATGATTACATACCACAATGTTAAAATGGCTCTTTTAAGACCGTTTCCAGAAACCATCGATACATTAATCTATCTTAAAAGTCAGGGATACCGTTTAGCAGTTATATCTAACGGAATAACAATCAAACAATGGGAAAAATTAGTTAGAATCAATATCCATTCATTTTTCGATGAAGTCATCACCTCCGAGGAGGTTGGTAAAAACAAACCGAACAAACTGATTTATGATGTGGCACTTAGAAAAATGAAAGGAAATCCCGAAAAGTCATTAATGATCGGCAATAAATTCAAAGAAGATGCATTAGGCGCTGTAAATGCAGGCATGGGTGCAATTCTTGTAAATTCAGACATCACCGAAGATGACAGGGATTATATTAAAAAAGAAAAATTGGACATAACCATTGTTGACGATATTGGTGATGTTAAAACAATATTATAATCGCCAAATCCTAAAACTCCAATTCCAGAGTTACAGGACAATGATCAGAACCATAAATATCAGCTAAAATGCTAGCAGATTTTACATTATTTTTCATTTCTTCATTTACATAAAAGTAATCCAATCTCCATCCGGAATTTCTCTCACGAGCCTTGAATCTGTAGCTCCACCATGTAAAGTTGCCTTCACCCTCATCGAACATTCTGAATGTATCGACAAAGCCTGCCTCTTCCAGCTGGTCCAGCCAATCACGCTCTTCAGGCAGATAACCGGATTTTCCTTCACAGTTTTTAGGATTATAAACATCAATCGGATGATGAGCAATATTGTAATCTCCAGTGATTACTACATTTTTACCCTCATTTTTAAGGCTGACAAGTTGTTTAAGAAGTTCATTGCAAAAATCAATTTTAAAATCAAGCCTTTTACCATCCTGCCCACTGTTTGGGAAGTATATATTGAATAAAATAAAATTAGGATATTCAATTTTCAAAACCCTGCCCTCAGAGTCCAATTCATCAACACCAAGGCCTTTTGTAACACTTATAGGATCTATTTTTGAATATGTTCCAACTCCACTGTATCCTTTCTTTTCAGCTTCATTGAAACATTTGTGAAATCCCTCAATCTCTGCCAATTTCTTTGGAATCTGCTTTTGAGTAGCCCTTACTTCCTGAAAGCTTATTATATCAGCATCAGTATTGTCAAACCAGTCCCAAAATTCATCCTTTTTTGAAACAGCTCTGATTCCATTTACATTCCAAGAAACCAACTTAATTGACATTATAATTGAACTCCTTTTGAAATAGGCAATTCACGAAGCCATTTAATATCACTTTTGTAAAGCATACGAATGTCTTCAACATCATATCTAATCATTGCAAGTCTTTCAATACCCAAACCGAATGCAAGAGCAGGCTGATTAATACCTAAAGGTTTTAATACTTCCGGCCTGAACATTCCTGCCCCACCAAGCTCAATCCAGCTTTCTTTTTCTTCCAGATAGATTTCTGTTTCAGTGGAGAGATATGTGTAAGGGAAGTAAGCAGGCCTGAATCTCACTTCAAAACCTAATTTTTTGTAGAACTCCTTCAAAGTACCTAAAAGATTTTGATAACTAATTCCTTCATCACAAACCAATCCCTCAACCTGATGGAATTCAGGTAAATGTTTATAGTCAAAAGTTTCTCTTCTAAATACTCTTCCAACTGAAAACATTTTAATTGGAGGTTCATGTTCAAACAAATGTTTTGTGGATATTCCGGTTGTATGTGTCCTTAATACGCTTTGGCGTGCAATATCTTCACTCCAGTCATACTGCCAACCGATAGAACCGGTATCTGCTCCGGTTTCATGAGTTTCAGCAGTTAGTTTAACTAAATCCATATCTGGCAAATCACAGGTCAGAGGATTTTTAAGATAGAATGTATCCTGCATTTCACGTGCTGCATGGTCCTGCGGTTGGAAAAGTGAATCGAAGTTCCAGAATGCTGATTCGACAAATTCCCCATTGTCTTCTGAAAATCCCATATTTAAAAAGATTTCCCTTATCTCATCAATGATAATCCTTAAAGGATGTTTTTTACCTGCAAATATTACTGGAGCCTCGGCATTAATATCATATGGACGATATTCCAAACTTTTCCATTCTCCTTCTTTTAAATGTTCATGAGTGAGTTGTGTAGCCTGTTGTTTTATTTCAAAACCGACTTTAAGTATGGCTTCACCTTTAGGCAATAATTTAAATGAATGTGAGGTTTCCTTTTTGATATTTAATATGTTTTTCCTGCCTGTTAACTTTTTAAAACCATCTCTCAAATCATCAGTGAAAAGCTTGACTCCATCAGCATTCAATTTAAGATAATCCAAAACTTTTTCATCAACACCTGCTTTATCTACAAATTCCTTACCGATGTCGGTGATGTTGATTACACCCTTATCAATCTGCGCCCAATTTTTCTGACGCAACCATCCAAGAGCGATTCCGGTTTCCTTTTTGTCAATGCCTGCTTCTGAAGCCAAATCCTTCATTGGAATTTCTTTTTTATCTGCCAAAACTTCCAATATTTTACGTTCAGGAAGACCGTGTTCTGCATATTCCATTCCATCATCTGTTAAGGAGTATGTTTCCTGAACTTTTTTGTCAACTTCAATAATCTCTTTTGAAGCAAGTGATCCTGCAGCACTCATTACTGACTTGATGTTCATTCCGGTATTTTCAGCAATCTGCTCCGGAGTAACATCAGGATTTGATTCCAATTCTTTTAACAGCTTCTTTTCATAAATATGTAATTCACTAATGGTTTTTTTAATATCCTCACTCATTTAAACACCATCTCTTTAATGATTATAATATAATAATATATGTTTCAAACCATTAATAAAGATATGCCAAATCAACAAAAAATCAAGATTTTTAGAAAAATTCATCAAATTTAGATAAGATAAATGGGTCTATTTCATAAGCCCTGTCAATGCAATCCTGCATATTTTTTGTTTGACCCAATTGATTCAAAGCCATTGCCTTAAACATCCAGACAAATGCCAAATCATCATTATATTTGAGGCATTTATCAAAATAACGAATTGCCTCTCCATACTGTTCTTTAAAAAGCAAATATTTGCCGTATTCAATTAAATATTCCATATCATGATCATCAATTCCACCTGCAATTTCAAAATATCTTTCAGCATTTTTAAAATCATTCAATTCCATATAAACCTTTGCTTTACCTATTACAGGATAAATATCATCAGGATTTAATTTTATTGCATTATCATAACATTTCAATGCTTTTTTCAGGTCTTTGAACTTGTGATACAGAAATGCCTTGTTTGCCCAGTTATATGAATTGGCATTTATGCGGATTGATTTATCAAAACATTCATGGGCCTTTTCGACTTCATCCAAATCGGATAAAAAAGCGCCTTTATCATTCCAAAACCTATAGTCATTATCATTAATACCAATAGCCTTGTCAATGACATTGATTGCTTTTTTAAACTCTCCAATGGCTCCAAGAGACAATGCCTTGTAATAAATTGCCTCACTCTGATTTGGCAGTAATTTCAAGGACAGGTCAAAATATTCGATTGCATCCTGATAATCTCCAAAATAATAGCTTGTCAAACCATAGTTAAACAAATCTTGCGAATCACCCATGTCAAGAGGCGAAAATTTATTTTCCAAATCCATAAATTCCCCTTTAAAATCCGAAGACAGGGCATTCTGAAAATTCTTAAAGGATTTTTCATCCTCCTCCATCATCCCAAATATCATGGATTTACAGAAAAGCGCCCTTGAATCATTTGGATTGTCTTCTGATATTGAATC
>JAUNXD010000037.1:0-5155 GCA_030539985.1 Methanobrevibacter sp. | reverse complement strand
AGCAAATTCACCCTTATTTATGAATTCATCCACTTTACTAAAAATAAAACTTTTTTCACCTAAATTATTATCATTTAAATGTTTCTGAGTCAATGTTTCCATATTTACACCCATTTAATATCATTCGTATAGAGATATTGTTTGAAAAAATGAATATAATTTAGGCAAGTGCGACAGTGTGCAAAAGCACAAATATGAAAAAAAGATGAAATCAAAAATGATTTCAGAAATTGGATTTCAAATAACTTACGAAAATAGATGCTGCAGTCAAATCAGCAGTGGTTCCGGGATTATACTTATTTTCAAATAGATAATCATCAAACTCCTTAAGTCTGTCCTTAAAATCAGGAGCATCCTTAATGTTGAGCAAATCCCGGGTCATCATGGATATTTTTAGGGCTTCATCGGAACCGTATTTTCTTGAAATTAAAGTATCAGGAACCTGTGAAAGTATTGTCAGAAATGTTAAAACGCAGGCATCACTTTGGGATTTGACCTGTTTTAATTCATGATAAATAGGATATCCTATTTCAAAGACAGCAGGCATGTCTGAAGTCATCTCACGAGCAAGGATGTCCCAAGGGGCGGAAATCTTTAAAACATCAAACATTGTTTGATTATTGTCTCTTAATTCCTGTTTGGCATTATCGCTTGCAACATCGTATTCATCCTGATCACCCATTCCTCCGGCATCTGCGATATTGATAGCATCATACAAATCACATGCGTCATCAACTGAAGTATTTGCCATCAATAGTTTAACATTTTCCCTTATATCATTAAAGGAATCACTGATTGCAGCTGCAACGGCAATTGGTGTTGTCATCATCACTATTCCCAAATTAGTATTGTTTTTAATCCACCTATCTGTTTCAGCTACAGCCTGCAAGATGTATTTGCCCAGTTTCGGATTTTCAATATCCACATCACTGCATGCCTCACGAATTGTATCTCCAATTACAATACCGCTTATGATAAAGTCTTCAAATTCCATATCGTCAAAGTCACGGGTCCTGTGAACATTGCCCGGTTTCGGATATCCGCTCACTTCAAGTGCAGATGCTATCTGAGCGATTTTTGCAATTTCTGACGGGTTCATTATATCACATCATTTAAAAGTAAATATGGTGCAAAATTAGTGATTATCAAGTCTGCCCCTGCTCTTTTGATTGAGATTAATGACTCAAGAATTGCACGCTCTGTTAAAAATCCCTTTTCGATTGCAGCCATAAGCATTGCATATTCTCCGCTTACATTATATGCAACCAATGGAAGCATGAATTCATCCCTTACCATACGGACAACATCCAAATATGGAAGTGCAGGTTTTACCATTAAAAAGTCACATCCTTCAATTACATCGAGTTCACATTCACGTATCGCTTCAATTGCATTGGCCGGATCCATCTGATAGGATTTTCTATCTCCCGCATGAGGTGATGAGCATGCAGCCACACGAAACGGTTCGTAAAACGCAGAGGCATATTTTGCTGAATATGACATGATCATCACATTATAAAAGCCATTTTCATCTAAGGTTTCACGAATTGCTTTTACCCTCCCATCCATCATGTCTGAAGGAGCTACAATATCTGCACCGGCTTCAGCATGTGAAAGAGCAACTTTTGCAATGTAAGGCAGTGATTCATCGTTCAATATTTCAATTCCGTCATCAGTGTCATCATTTTCAACAATCATGCCACAGTGGCCATGTGAGGTGTACTGGCAAAGGCAGACGTCGCTTATAACAACAAGATTGGTTTCCTTTTTAAGTTTTCTGATTGCCTTTTGAACAATACCTGTTGCGGAGTAATCCGGAGTTGCTATTTCATCTTTGGTATCTTCTTTTGGTATTCCAAATACAATGATTGATTTTAAACCTTTTGCCTCTAACTGTTTTGCAAATTCAACTCCACTATCCAAAGAATATCTGAATTCTCCCGGAAGGGAAGAGATTTCTTCTTTTTGATCCCCTTCGAGTTCCTCTTTAAAATAAATCGGATAAATCAGGTCTTCTTTTTGAAGTTTAGTTTCACGTACAATATCTCTAATCTTGGCATTTTTTCTAAGTCTTCTCATTCTTGTAGTCGGAAATTCCATAATAATCACTTAATTATTAATTTTGATTTGAAAATATTTAAAATTTTAACTTGAATATAAATAATTTAAAATACAAAAATTAATTCATTGTTTAGATGGGGAAAATATAATGTCAAATTCAATTGGAGAAAAATTTCAAATAACAACTTTCGGTTCAAGCCATGGCGTTGCGGTAGGTGCAATTGTGGATGGATGTCCTGCAAACCTTGAATTAAGTGTTGAAGACATACAAAAGGAACTTAATAAAAGAAAACCTGGAACAAGCAGCGTAACCACACCAAGAAAGGAAGATGATGAAGTTCAGATTCTTTCAGGCATTTTTGATGGTAAAACCGATGGAACACCAATCACCGGAGTTGTATTTAATAAAAATCAGAAATCCAAAGATTATTCAATGTTTAAAAATACTCCACGCCCATCCCATGGCGATTTCGGATGGATGGTAAAATACGGCAACTACGACTACAACGGAGGGGGTCGTGGAAGCGGCAGAGTCACTATCGGCCATGTTATTGGAGGCGCAATAGCTAAAAAATTATTAAAACTTCACAATATTGAAATTATTTCCCATGTTACTCAAATCGGTAATATTAAAGCTTCAAATAACGACTTTAACACCATCAAAGAAAATGTTGAAAGAAATCCTGTCCGATGTGGCGACCTTAAAGCAGCAGATGAAATGGAAGAGTTGATTTTGGCTAAAAAACAGGAAGGAGATTCTATTGGAGGGATCGTTGAAACCATTGCAGTCAACGTTCCTGCAGGTCTTGGAGAACCTGTTTTTGAAAGGCTTGATGGAGACCTTGCAAGGATTTTAATGAATATCGGCGCCGTAAAAGGGGTTGAAATTGGGCTTGGATTTGACGTGTCAAACCATACTGGTTCTGAAATAAATGACGAATACCAAATCAACAATGATAAAATCACAACTAAAACAAACAATTCCGGAGGCATAGTCGGCGGCATGAGCAACGGCATGCCAATCGTGTCAAGAATTGCAGTTAAACCTACACCATCAATTTCCAAATGTCAGAATTCAATCGATTTGGAAAAAATGGAAAATAAAAAAATAGAAATTAAAGGGCGTCATGATCCCTGCATCTGTCCTAGAGTGACAGTAGTTGCTGAAGCAAGCACTGCAATAGTTCTTGCAGACCATATGATTCGTTCAGGTTTCATACACCCAACCAATTTAGAATATTAATTCCTTTTCAGTATTGACAGTTCATCAAACTCTTTATGCTTGAAAGCCAATTGATATGAATTTTTTCTTTCACCTTCATACAATGCATGGCTGGTACTGTGAATCGATGATTGTGTGTCCTTTAGTGAAATCAGCCTAAATCTTTTCGGATTGTTGTAGTTCACATTAAATGACAAACCGTCATATGCAGCAATTGTCTTAACGCCTGTTCTTTTAAAGACTTTCTTGGCTTCAGTTACAGGATTGCTAGATATCATTTTAAGACCCAAATGTGTCATTACCGCAACCTGAGGTTTCACTTCATTAATCAAATCAGCAAAATCCTTAGAACACATATGTCCCTTGATAGGACGATAGCCCGGTCTTAGCACACTGGCAATCAAAATGTCGGCACCTTTATGCTCATCTGCAAGACCTTCAAAATAGCCGGTATCTGAAGTGTATGATATTTTAAATCCCCTGTAGTCTATCTGAAAACCGGAACCTGTAGGATCTCCATGAGAAGTTCTAGTACCTTTGATTGTAACATTATCCAATTGCCTGAATTTGTCCGGTTCCAAAACAAGCTGGTCTGATTGGGATTTATGATATGAAGATATGCATGGCCCCCACTTTTCATATCCCTCCAAAACACTTTTGCTGCCAACAATTGTTCCTCTTCTTTTAGTCATTCCACGAGTCATGGCCTCAATAAGAATTTCAGCATCATTGTAGTGGTCTGTATGTGAATGTGAAACTATTATTCCACTCAGATTACGGGGATCAAACCCAAACTGATAAGTTCTGATGAGTGCCCCTGGGCCAGGGTCAATGTGATAATTTTTTCCACCAAGGTTATCAATTCTGAAACCTCCGGTCATTCTCCGTTGGCTAATGGCGGAAAACCTTCCACCACCACTGCCTAAAAACGTTAATTTCATTTAAACCACAGCTTATAATGAACATAAAATTATATCACATTTAAGGGAAGATTTATCCTTTTTAAGACATAAATCCTCATCTGCGATGACTACCTTATCTCCTATTTTAACATCATCACTTTCGGTGAACATCAATACATTTTGACCAGGACCTGCAAGCTGTTTCCAGTTTCCATCAACCGCCTGTGTTTTATCATTCAATTGAACAAACAGCATGTTTCCATCAATATTGACAACCTTACCGATTTCACCGTCATTGATGATTTTACTGGCCATTTCAATTTCAATGCTTTGCTGAACTAATTTTTCAGTCAATTCCTGTCTGAATTTAGTTAAAACTTTAATATCATGGTCAATTGTAATGTCCAAATGTTTTTGAGCTTGACTTTTATCAAATTTAGGCTGTTGC
Organism: Methanobrevibacter sp.; assembly: GCA_030539985.1. Classification (GTDB taxonomy): domain Archaea; phylum Methanobacteriota; class Methanobacteria; order Methanobacteriales; family Methanobacteriaceae; genus Methanocatella. Next base: position 522 of record JAUNXD010000037.1, on the reverse strand, counting down.
ATCAGCACATCAACTTTTTTACCTACTGTAGGTGTTTTGGATGCAACTTCCTCCAAAATACCTTGGAAAATTTCCCCCATATATCTTAAACTTTGAGAGGATTTCCACTTTCTTTTGATAAGCGGTTCTGCCATACGTTTTGCATAATCGTTACCGAAAATGATAATTCCAGTTCCGTAAGCCTGACGAGATTTTGTATCTGAACCCACCAATTGAACAATCTGATAACCGTTAGTTGTTCCATAAATACGTTTTCTTTTTGTTATCATTGTTCCCTTAGTACTTACTTCTCCACGAACAGTGTTTCCAACAATCTTGATCTTGTTGGCATCGTCAGTTATCTTAATTGAAATGCCAAGCTCTTTAGCTCTATCTAAAAAATCATCATCGTTTGTGATACTTCCACTATACAATTCACTTTCTAATATTTTTAAATTCTGTTTATCACCAAAATATCCTATTTTTCTTTTATCACTCGCCATTACACATCCTTTTTTTCCAACATAAGCGATAATTAAGCTC
>JAUNXD010000237.1 GCA_030539985.1 Methanobrevibacter sp. | reverse complement strand
TAAAATTGTTATGGATGCAACAGTGCCTCTTGAAACTGCTATCGGTGGAAAACCATTCCGTTTCATTGACCTGATGGAAGGATCTGCCGCTGAGAGAACTGCTTCTATTCTTGAAGGAACCGGTGCTAAGGTCATTTGTGCATTCTGTAATATTTCAAACTCTCACTTGGCAAATATTCCTGAAGAAATCGACTGTGATTGCTTAATTGCAGGTGATGATGCAGATGCTAAGGCAACAGCTGCTGAAATCATTGATAAGATCCCTGGAATCAAAACAATCGATTGCGGAATTTTGGAAAAAGCAAGAATTATTGAAAAAATCACTCCATTGCTAATCGGATTGAACATCAAATACAAATCCCATTACGGTGGACTTAGAATTACAGGAATTCCTGCACTGGATAAATATTAATTCTGATTAATATGGATTCATTCGAGACTTTAATCGGTAAAAACATTAATGAGGTAGTCTTGAATGAATCGGATACTTTTTTTATTGCCCCATTGAAATATTCAAATAAGCTTTGCGGCAAGCGTTACCCCTCATCAAAATATAAACTATCTGATTTGGATTATTTTAACCTTATCAGTTTTTCCCAGTTATTCAAAAAAGAAGCAATACTTATTATCTGGTATGATGAAACAGGCATCATCACTGATTTGGAGATATATTACTTAAGCAATGACTTTGATATTCTGTTCAATGATTATTATACCGTTAAAAAAGCTATTGATAATGGTCAGACCCATACACTAACCGAAGGTGATACCAAATACTTGGGTGCTTCAAGATTAAATGAAAAGGTCCCACAGCCAAACAGTGATAAGCTGGCTAATAAACGTGAACTTGTTTTAAAAAAGAAATACTTGCAAAAAATAATTAATGAAATAAGTATCTAATTTATATACTATTTTTAACAAAAATATATCTCAAATGAATTATGTTTTTGGAGTTGAGGATATTGTTAAATAAAAAAATCATTATCGTATTTATTATTCTAATATGTTTATTCACTTCCTCAACCGTTTTCGCACAGGATAATGTAACCTGTAATGATGATGCAATTTCATTGGACAATGAAAGTATAATCTCTGCTTCTACAAAACCTTTCATAGAGTTAAACAAGGCCATTAATGATAATAATAATGCCAATGTTTATTTAAATGATGATTATGCATATAATGATAACTCTGATTTCAATTTAAAGGATGGTATTGTGATTGACCGTCCATTAAATATTTTTGGAAATAACCATACAATAAGCGGATCAAATGCAGCCAGAATATTCAACATTGCAAGTGAAAATGTGTTTATAAAAGATGTAATATTTGTCAACGGAAATTCAAATGATGGCGGTGCAATCACAGGAACCAACTATGGAGTAATCAGCTGCACTTTTATAAGTAATAATGTAATTAACCATGGTGGAGCAATTAAAAATGGAAATGCTGAAAACTGTACATTTATTGGTAATGTTGCAAAGTATGGTGGTGCAATTTATGAAGGTTCTGCTGTAAACTGTACTTTTGAGTCAAATAAAGCAGATTATGGTGGTGCAATTTACAACACATATGCAAAAGATTCCAAATTTAAATATAATACTGCATTTTCATCATCAGGAGCGATGGAAGGCAGTTCTGCATTGAATTGTATATTCATAGGAAATTCCGCAAAATTATATGGTGCATTATCAAAAGCCTCAGCGCAAAATTGTACTTTTATAAATAATTCCGCTTCCGGATTTGGAGGTGCGATGGGCAGTGACAGTTCAGCAAACGATTGTACATTTATAGGCAACTATGCAAGTGAAGGAGGAGCAGTGCATATGGGCTATGTAAATAATTGTACATTTATAGGTAATCACGCCCAATATGGAGGGGCGTTTTCAGGAAATGGAAACACTGCTGAAAATTCTACCTTTAAAAATAATTATGCAGATGAATTCGGTGGCGCATTGGCTAATGTATATGCTCTAAACTGCCAATTCATATCTAACCATGCCCGTGAAGGAGGAGCAATGTATGATAATTCAGCCGTAAACTGCACTTTCATTGACAATTATGCAACACAATCTGGTGGAGCATTGAAAGGATATGCGGTCGATTGTAAATTTATCAATAACAGTGCACCAAAAGCAGGTGCAATTGAAGGAAGTGCAAGAAACTCAATATTTGAGCAAAACCATGGAGGCACTGGAGGGGCAATGTACGGTAATTCCGCTCAGGATTGTACATTTAAACAAAATTATGCAGATGAAGGAGGTGCAATCTATGACGGTTCAGCAGTTTTCTGCCAATTCATTGAAAACCATGCAAAAACAGGTGGTGCAATGTATGCCGGTTCTGCAGTAAATTCCAATTTCACAAGAAATTATGCGCAAATAACAGGTGGTGCAAATTACAAAACATCATTGGTTAATTGTATATTAAAAGACAATTTACCAAAATATAAATTATATGTATCTGATTTTGAAGCAATCTATGGTTTTGGTGGTAAAATTGAGATTAAATTATCTGATTCTTCAGATTCATCAGTAGACAATGTTAAAACAATAATTACAATATATAACAGTCAAAATAATGTTGTGGGTACATATAATTGCTTAAGTGGAGGAACTTGTTTTGTTGATTTGGATTTAGGCAAATATATTGTAGTTGTAACAGTGGATGATAAAAATTACAATGTGGATCCGGTAACCTCAACAATTACCATTAAGAC
>JAUNXD010000236.1 GCA_030539985.1 Methanobrevibacter sp. | reverse complement strand
TGCAATATTGGTAATTTAGTAATTTGGTAATTTGAGAATATTAACTACTTTTCCAGTAAGGCCGTAACTCAAAACGGGGTCAAATTACCAAATTGCCTCAAAAAAATTAACTGACTTAAAATTCTTTAATTAAAAAATAAAAGATTTAAAATCCTTTAAAATTTTTAGGTGAGGTAATTTGACCCTCAGATTACCTAAATTACTTTCAAATTACTTCGGCTAATTTTCCTCCTTTTGGTTTAAATTAGGATATAGAAATGTTAAAAACTTATCAAACCTTATAACCATAACTGTTGTTCGTTTGGATAAGTTAACTGTTTTATATTCCCATCCTAATAATTCTGCAATTCCTTTTACATCATAGCAGACTTTATCTGCTTCCTGTAATGCCATTCTTAACCCACTGGTAAAGCATACATAATTGTATCCGTCTCTTCCATGGTGTAATACCATATATGGAATCAGTCTCTCATTGATCACGTTAAATACACGCTCAGAGAAATCATCGGAATTCTTAACAAAGTCTGAAAAGAAATCTTCTGATTTTCTGGGATATCCTTCCTCTGAGTAGACCTTGACATTTTTTGTCTGTCTGTTTATTTCATCAATGAAAAACATTCTAAGACTTTCTATTTCCTCATTATCCAAATCCTCCAATGTCACTGACTGGGAAAATCCTAAAAGCCAATCCGGGCATTCTCGTTCACAGTCAGCATAAGCCCTCATGATTAAAGCATTGCTTAAATCCTTCCAGGGCATTCTTAACAACTTAATATCCTCACTTATTTCACTTACTACAAAATCTGCAAGATACTTCAGCCGATGAAAAAGACATAAGTCTGGAGCATCCATTCTGAAATGTTCCATGAACTCCTTTTTCTCTTCATCGGTTTTCTTTTCACTATGAGAATACATTAGCTGAACAAATCTTCTTGTTAAACCCTCAATGTTTGGCAATGGACTGTTGCTTGTAAAAGAAAGTGTTGCCAATGCAAGTATTGTTATTAGCTGCTTGCCTTCATACCTTCGCCTTGCATTTGTTCGCTCAACAGTAGTCTTCAGGGTTTCAGTACATCTCTTGCATTTGAATACACCTTCAGGTTCATTAACAATCAGTCCGAATGTGGATTTACTTATCTGACCGCCGATTCTTGGAACGGTGTCAAATTCACTTCCACCAATATCAGTTTCACTGTCCGGTTCGCCATAGAAATATGCTCCTATACGGGCTATTGTGGTTTTACCGCTTCCGCCTTTTCCGAAGTGGAACATATATGGAATCAGATTCTCTAATGGCAGTCCCATCTGCTTTTTGGCAAAACCGAATGGAGCTATCATGGCATGTTTTAGTGTTGTTGCAAGCTTTGCTTCCTGACCGATATAGTAGTGCTGTAAATCCTCAATCAAATCCAATGCAATGTTTAGCTTGTCAATATTGACAGGTTGGGCATCATAGCCAACAATTGTCAAGCTGTTGGTTTCGCTATTGTAATAAAATCCAGGAGTTTCAATTTCATTTTTGATAATCACAAGATCATTTTCAATAGCTATCTGAACCAGTGCAGTGACCATGCCCTTGAAATATCCAGGTGACAATACATATCCATGATCTGTAAGGTATTGCTCTATTTCGGGAACGCTCATATTTTTTGTATGGAAGTGTCCATCTTTGCTTGACATCCATTCAATGCTGAATGTACGTCCCGCTTCACTAATCGGATTGTCATGTATTATTATCTGGAGCGGATAGCAGAGAAGCACACGTGAGTATTCGGCCACTTCATTTCCCTTTTTCCATTCAATGGTCTGGACAGTTACCTCGTTATGTCTGTAGTCCATAACAATGAAACGGTTTGATGAAGTTTGAAGTTTATAAATCTTATTTGTATCATATGGCAGAATACATTTGTTTAATTCACGTATAACTTCAAGACTTGTTTTTTTATCGTATTTGTTTGAGATAAATTTCTCTATGCCTTTCAGTCCGCTGTTCGGTTTTACGTCTCCTGCATAAATGTCATCCAATAGCTTGATTATCACAGCCAATTGTACCTCATGGGAAGGAAGCTGGTTGTAGAATTCTATTAATATCTTTTCTACAACCTCTGAATCAGTACCCTGCAAATAGAATGCACTAATTATGTTTTTGAAATATGTAAGCTCATCAACAGGTTTGTAAACATGTTCGATGGCTTTTTTAATCATTTTTGCTGAACTTCCTTCATCCATTTTTCATACCTACATTGATTGCACGTTAACGTCTCTTACTATGAAGCTGTAGTATACGTAGCTTCCGGTTTTCTCTTTGACTTGTATTGTCATTTCACCTAGTCTGTTTACGAATTCACGGTATTCTGCAAGGTTGACGTTTCTTAGGATATTGGATTTGCCGACTGAACCAGGATTTTCCAATTCCAATATGGAAGTGATGAAGTCAAAGAGTACGCTTCCTTTTCTGATGTTTTTGTGGATGTCTCCATCGTTTTTGAGGTTGACGTTGATTTCAACGTATATTTTTTCATCGTCTTTGAAGATGAAGAGTTTGAATCTGTTTACTGTTTTTTCCTCGCCGTCATCGTCGAAGGTGTATGAGGTTACAGATGACATTTCTGGTCTTCCGGTGATTAGTGTTCCGTCCTGGAAGTCTTTTAGTTCTGCTTTTTCATATCCTTCAGGGATTTCCACGATTTCTTCAAAGTCTAATTCAGTACCTGTAAATA